>JAGCRJ010000277.1 GCA_017964745.1 Lachnospiraceae bacterium | reverse complement strand
GCAGGACGGATTTGTCCGGGACGATTTTGCGCATGAGCATTTTCTCGTTGTCAGTGACGAAGGGAAGAAGGTTCTCATCTCGGGATGTGCCCACAACGGTATCCTGAGCATCATGGATGCATACAGGACAAAGTACGGCTCTGCTCCGGATGCCGTGATAAGCGGATTCCACCTGATGAAAAAGACGGATTACCGTGAAGACCAGCTGAAAGAGATAAGGGAGATCGCGAAGGAACTGACCGCATATCCGACAAAGTTTTTCACCTGTCACTGCACGGGAGTTCCCGCGTATGAAGCGATGAAGGAGATCATGGGAGACAGTCTCGAGTATGTTCACTCGGGAGACGAAGTCATCCTATGACAAAAAGCGGTATCTTTGGGAACAAATAGTCGTTAGCGCAGGTTCCCTCTAAATGCTATCTTTAGCGTATAACGTGTATTGCCGCAAAAGGCAGAAAGGATAGTTCATGGAAAATTTTTCTTTTTACTCACCCACATGTTTTGTGTTCGGTAAGGATTCCGAGGAAAAGACCGGAAGTCTCGTAAAGAGATTCGGAGGAAGCAAGGTTCTCATCCATTACGGCGGCGGAAGTGTTGTTCGTTCAGGACTCCTTGACAGGGTAAAGAAATCCCTCGATGACAAGGGCATTCCTTACGTCGAGCTCGGCGGTGTCCAGCCCAATCCCAGGGACGGCCTTGTATATGAAGGAATAGATCTTTGCAAAAAGGAAAACGTGGACTTCATCCTTGCTGTGGGCGGCGGAAGTGTCATCGATTCTTCCAAGGCGATTGCGGCAGGTGTTGTATATGACGGAGATTTCTGGGATTTCTACAGGGGAAAGTGGATAGAGGATGCCCTTCCCGTAGGAACCGTTCTGACCATCGCCGCAGCGGGCAGTGAAGGAAGCCCCGATTCCGTTATCACCAAGGAAGACGGAATGTTCAAGCGC
This sequence comes from Lachnospiraceae bacterium, assembly GCA_017964745.1. Lineage (GTDB taxonomy): Bacteria > Bacillota > Clostridia > Lachnospirales > Lachnospiraceae > AC2028. The sequence goes on along the minus strand of JAGCRJ010000277.1, from coordinate 13,556 downwards.
GGAGCAAGCGGAGATGCGATCCGTCCCAGGTTCAGCATCTTAAATCCCGCACTTACACAGACGCTTCCCGCATACCAGACCGCAGCCGGAATTACCGATATCATGGCACATCTCTATGAGAGATATCTGACCAATTCCGAAGAGGTTGAGGTTACCGACAGACTTATAGAAGCACTCCTTCTCACCATGATCCACGAGGGCCCCAGGGTCATTGCGGATCCCAATAACTACGATGCAAGGGCAAACATCATGTGGGCGGGAACGATGGCTCACAACAATGCGGTCGGCGTGGGAAGAAGCCAGGACTGGCTCAGCCACACCATCGAGCACGAGCTTTCCGCTCTTTACGACTGTGCACACGGTGCCGGACTTGCCGTAACCATGCCCGCTGTATTCACCTATGAGATGTCACATAATGTGATGAGATTTGCACAGGTCGCAGTCAGGGTCTGGGGATGCCAGATGGATTTTGCACATCCCGAGGTTACCGCTAAGGCGGGCATCGAGGCATTCAGGAATTTCCTTATCTCCATCGGAATGCCGAAGAATTTCGAAGAGCTCGGCGCAAAGGAAGAAGATATCCCGAAGCTTGTCGATGTTCTCTGCAGGGGAGACGGAAGAAACGGAACCATCTCCGGATTCATTTCGCTTAACGAAGAGGACTGCACCAAGATCTATAAGATGATGGTATAAGTCTCAGATCCGGAATGCCGGAGGCTCATCAGGCATGACACTTTTAAACGAATATCTCCGTGAGAGATTCGGATGCAAAGTTTATAAGATAGCGTTAAATGCCGGGCTTACCTGTCCCAACCGGGACGGGAAGCTCGGTTTTCGCGGTTGTATTTTTTGTTCGGAAGGCGGAAGCGGAGAGTTTGCGGGCGATGCTTCAGGGAGCATCACGGAGCAGATCGAAGACGGAAAAAAGCTGGTCTCATCCAAGATAAAAGACGGAAAATTCATTGCATATTTTCAGGCATTTACGAATACATATGCGCCGGTTCCGGTATTAAGAAAAGTCTTTTTCGAGGCTGCTAAGCATCCGGATATCGTGGCATTATCGATAGCAACAAGACCCGACTGCCTTCCGCCGGGTGTATTGGATCTTCTCGAGGAATTAAGGAGCATCAAGCCGGTCTGGGTTGAGCTGGGGCTTCAGACGATCCATAAAAAGACTGCGGATTATATAAGAAGAGGCTACGATCTTGATGTATACGATAAAGCGGTCTCGGAGTTAAATAAACGCGGGATCGAAGTAATTACCCACGTCATTCTCGGTCTTCCCGGAGAGGATACCGGCATGATGAAAGAGACCGTAAAGTATGTATGCGATTCCGGATCCGGAGGTATAAAACTTCAACTGCTCCATGTGCTTAAAGGCACCGATCTGGAGAAGGATTATCTGGCGGGAAAGTTCGAGGTCCTGACGGAGGATGAATACATAAACATCCTGAAGGAATGTGTGCGGATCATCCCCGAAACGACTGTGATCCACCGCCTTACCGGTGACGGGGACAAGAAGCTCCTGGTCGCACCGCTTTGGAGCGGGGATAAAAAGCATATGATAAATCGAATAAGGAAAGAAGTCCTGACATAAAAAGGCCGTATCACCCCGGGAGCAATCCCGGGGTTTTTTGTTCAAGGTATTAACGTAAGTCTTTATGTGTGATAACATAAATCCAAATGGGCATTTATGCCTTTGAAAGGATATATCTGTTTAGGAAATGGAAAAATTAAAACCGAAGCTTTTTTCTGTAATGAAGAATTATACGGGAGCCCAGTTCGTTAAGGACCTGGTAGCGGGCGTCATCGTGGCGATCATTGCACTCCCTCTTTCGATCGCACTCGCGATAGCATCGGGAGTAGGTCCCGAGGCCGGAATCTATACCGCGATAGTAGCCGGATTCCTTGTAGCGTTCTTTGGAGGAAGCCGTGTCCAGATAGCGGGTCCCACCGCTGCCTTTGCAACAATAGTTGCGGGGATAGTCGCCAAGGACGGAACCGAAGGTCTTATGGTCGCGACCATTATGGCAGGTATCTTCCTGATCCTGATGGGATTCTTCAGATTCGGAAATCTTCTTAAATATATTCCCTATACCATCACGACCGGATTTACCGCAGGGATTGCCGTTACTCTTTTCATCGGACAGATCAAGGATTTCACCGGAATCCGGTATATGAACGGTGAAAAGCCCATCGAGACCGCTGAAAAGATCATGGCACTCGTCAACAATATTTCCACGATCAATATTCAGGCGGTTCTCATCGGAGCGCTTGCCCTTGCGATACTTATCATCTGGCCCATGATCTTCAAGAAGATCCCCGGCTCCCTTATCGCAGTTATCGTTACGGCAGCGATCGTAAAGATCTTCAATCTCGATGTAAATACCATCGGAAAAGCCTTCACGGATATCCGTGCGGGATTTCCTCCCCTCACGCTTAATACTTCGGTCTTTTCGATCAGTGTTATAAGATCCCAAGTTCCCAATGCGGTCACCATAGCACTCCTTGCCGGTATAGAGTCACTCCTTTCCGCGGTTGTTGCCGATTCAATGATCGGTTCCAAGCACAGATCCAATATGGAGCTTATCGCACAGGGTATCGCTAACATCGGCTCGGCTGCCTTTGGCGGAATCCCCGCAACGGGCGCGATCGCCAGAACCGCTGCCAACATCAAGAACGGCGGACGTACTCCCATCGCGGGAATGGTACATTCGATCTCGCTTGTGCTGGTTGTTCTTTTCATGATGCCTCTTGCAAAGCTGATCCCCATGCCCTGCATCGCAGCTATTCTTTTCCAGGTTGCTTACAACATGAGCGGATGGAGGAATTTCTATAAGCTCTGCAAGTCATCACCCAAGAGTGACATCCTTGTACTCGGCATCACCTTTGTTCTCACCGTAGTATTCGATCTTGTTGTTGCGATCGAGGTTGGAATCGTACTTGCCGCACTTCTTTTCATGAAGAGAATGAGCGATGTTACTTCCGTCGAAGGCTGGAAGGAGATCGATGACGAGAACGATCCCGACAGCATCACTCTCAGGGTCATTCCCGAGCACACGGTTGTTTACGAATTCTCCGGCCCCATGTTCTTCGCGGCCGCCGGCAAGATCCTGAACATCTCTTTTAAGGAAGATACCAAGGTCCTTGTCATCAGAATGAGAAGCGTTCATGCGATCGATGCCACCGCCATGCACAACCTTGAGCAGCTCTATGAGGATTGCAAAAAGAGGAACATCACCATAGTTCTTTCGCATGTTAACGAACAGCCCATGACCGTCTTTAAGAAGGGCGGATTCGATAAGATGATCGGGGAGGAAAATTTCCGTCCCCACATAGACGAAGCACTGAAGCGTGCCGAGGAGCTTGCAAAGCAGTAATCATCAATGAGAATATCTACGCTCTGCTATATACAAAAGGAAAACAAGGTTCTCTTTTTATACAGGAATAAAAAGAAGAACGATCCCAATGCCGGCAAGTGGATCGGCATCGGCGGAAAGACCGAGCCCGGTGAGACACCCGAGCAATGTGTTAAGCGTGAGGTATTTGAAGAGACCGGCCTTACCCTTACGGAGTATCACTTTCACGGAGTGATCAGGTTCATTTCGGAAATGTGGGAAGATGAGGATATGTATCTCTATTCCGCAACGGGCTTCGAAGGAGAGCTTCGCGGAGACTGCGACGAAGGCGAGCTTAAGTGGATCGACAGAAATGAGATTGAGGGACTTTCGATGTGGGAGGGCGACAGCTATTTCCTGAAGTCTCTTTTGGAAGGGCGGGACAGGATCAATATGGTCCTCACATATGAAGGCAGGGGCGGCGAAGAGCATCTCGTCACAGTGAAGGATCTTGATCATGAAGGCTGATATTACAGAAACAAAACCGGAGTCAGTATCATTGGAAGAAACCGTTAAGAAAAAAAGAAAATTTCCGTGGGCGGAGATCCTGTTCGCAGCTGTATGTGCGGCAGTAATAGTCTGCGGAAGAAGCGTATATAATTACAACACCCTGATCGACGTCCGCTACAGACCGCTCGAATACGGGGCGCTGTTTCTTTTTGTGTTCATTCCTCTGATCTTTGTATTCGCGCTTGCCGGCGTGGGAGTAAGAAAGTCCCTGACGCCGAAAGAAGCACCTGCAAGAGCCGGTATCTATAAGGCCTTTCCCGTCATCACTTCGGTTCTTGTTATAGGAGCAGGTCTGATCGCACTTTTTTCTTACTTTCCCGGAATCCTCGGATATGATTCTGAATGGCAGACTCTTCAGGCTTTCGGCCTTATGCCCCTTTCCAATCATCATCCCGTTCTTCATACGCTTATCTGGAATTTCTTTATCGCACTCGAATGGTTCGGAGTTCCACATCCCTACGGACTGTTCATCTACTGCATCGTTCAGATCCTGATCGTTGCAGGCGTGTGCGGATATGTGACCGATGCGGAGGTAAAGGCCGGATGCAAATGGCCCGTTCCCGTCATCACAGCTCTTTTCTATGCACTTTATCCCGCATTTTCCGTCTTTTCGGTCGAGATGACCAAGGACGTTCTCTTTTCCTGTGTGGTCGTAAGGCTGTTCCTGCGCTTTGCCGCAGTGGGAAGATATACGATGGATACAGAAGACGAAGAGCTTAAAAAGAAACTTTCGAAAAAAGAAAACTTCAATTACTTCGGGATCTTATTCCTTACCGCACTCGGATGTCTTCTCAGAAACAATTTCCTTCCCGCGGCAGGGGCTGTTGTGATCGTTCTCTTTTTCATGAGAAAGAAGAACGGAATGAAGAAGGTGCTTTACTCGGTGCTCGGCGGTGTGATAGTTGCCGTGGCCGTTCTTAAGATCGTTTATCCCATGGCGGGTGTGGAGAAGACCGAATCGCACGAGCTTCTCAGCGTTCCGGTAAACCAGATCTCCTCGGTATATGTAAGTAAGTTCCCGAATCTGACAACTGCGGAGAAATTCCTCATATATAATTATATGGAAGCCGGAAGATACAATCCCAGACTTGCGGATTCGGTAAAGTTTACTTTCAATGATGCACTTTACGATTCGGACAAGTCGGCATTCTGGGATCTGTATATGCATATGTTCAAAAAGTATCCTTATGAATTTACGGATGCATTCCTCACCCAGAACATACAGCTCTGGTATCCGGGAGCAAGGATAACCGACAGATATTCTGCCAGAAAATACATCGAGACCGAGAATGTTTACGTTCCGGTATATATGATCACGGGCGGTTCGTGGTTCCCCGGGATGCGCGGATTCTACGATATGGTATTTACGGAGATCGAGCAGAGCGGAGTAGCGGAAGGACTTCCTTTCTCTCTTTCGATCCCCTTCTATATGATCATTCTCGGGTTCTATATTGCGGCGAAGTCTAAGCGCCCGGGATATACCGCCGGGGTATTCATGGCATTCTTCCTCTGGGGAACTTACCTGCTCGGACCCGTTGCGGCTTTCAGATATATGTATCCCTTCTTCCTGCTGATCCCCGTGATCCTGACTCCGGTCTTCTCCCGAGGAACAATTCCCCTTGTAAAGACCGAAACCGGCGCATCCGAGGACGATAATTCCGAAGAAGAAAAGAAAGAAGAGAAATCCGAAGACGATAAAACCGAGGACAATAAATCTGAGGAAGAGAAAGAAGAAAAAACCGAGGACAATAAGTCCGAAGAAGAGAAAGAAAAGAATTCCGAGGAAATAAAAAAGGAAGACGACGACTCCGAGAAAAAGACAGAAGAAAGATCAGAAGATAAAGACTCCGGCACGGTGGCTGATGAAGATAAAATATGATCTAAAAAAAATCATATTGATACTGCTCACCCTGGCAGCAGGCGTAAAGCTTGCGGCGTGGGGCTGGACGATCGATGAGGGATATGCCTTTGCGATGGGAAACCGTCTTGCACAGGGCGACCGTCTCTTTACTGATATGTGGGAGCTCCATCAGACCTCAGCATATGCGGTCTCGTTCTTCCTGAAGATCTTCAGGGCGCTGACCTCATCCTGCGAGGGAGAGGTTCTGTTCGTCCGTGCGGCAGGTGCCGTTATCCAGTTCATAGTCTCATTCATCCTGTACCTTGATCTTAAAAAGCACATGTCTTCCGATAAGGCATTTCTGCTCGCTGTTATATATGCGAATCTCTCACCCAAGCAGATGTCCACGCCCGAGCACTCCAACATCCTCAACTGGACCTCAACTCTTGTTCTCATCTGCACAGATTCCCTCCTGTCCCTGAAAAAGGAAGACAAAAAGCTTAAAGCATACGGCCTTCCTGTCCTTACCGGAGCACTTTTATCGCTCTGCGTTCTTTCGTATCCGCAGGCGATCATATTTGCCGTCTTTGTATTTGTACTGATCCTTATAAAGGGAGAAGACAGGGTTAAGAACTTCGTGACCGTTCTATGCACCTGCGCGGTACTGGCGCTTGCTTTTATCCTTTATATCCTGAAGGGTCTTCCGCTTCCCGCACTTTTCGATACCGTTAAGAACATGATCGCGGTGGACTCCACACATGTGGGCGGTCTTGCAAAGCTTCTCGGATATATGAAGGACTTCGGAATACTGATCCTTTTTGTCGCAGGCTTCGGGCTCCTTTCCTATATTACATCCGGGATCTTTAAAAACAAAAAGCTGCTCGTACCTTTAGCTGTTCTCTATGTATTTATATGGAAGTTCCTCCATATAATGCTCAGGTTCGATCATTATTCGGTTGAATTCACCTTCGGCGGTGTCCTGATCGTCATCGTCATAGCACTGGTAAGTGCATTTCGAAGGAAGCAGATATCCGGCGAAAACAAGAGGCTTCTCCTTCTTTTCGGCGGAGGCGGTGCGGCGGTCTTCCTGACTGTGCTCGTCGCATGCAACCAGAGCGCTTTTTCGTCCGCAAAGTATCTGTCCTGCGCGGTAATTGCCGCACTTGCCGCAGGTATTGACCTGACGGAAAAGAAGGAAAAGGTGATAACCTTCCTTGCCGTTATCATGATCGTTTCAGTCAATATCGTTCAGCTGGGAAACCATTCCAACAAGCTCCTCAATATCACCGATGCCGATGCAAGGGTTCCGGCCGGTCCCCAGAAGGGAATTATCATGGAGAGGTTATATGCCAACAAGGCACGCATCGACTTTGAAGAGCTTCCCACGATACTGGATAATGCGGATTATGTTATGATCACCGGTGATGCGGTCACGTATCTGTACACCGATGCGAGGATCGGAAACGGTTCCACCATAATGACCGAGGATTACGGAGAGAGGTTCGGCACCTACTGGGAAGTCTATCCCGAAAAGAAACCCGACATCATTGCGATCGAATGTTACGACGGCCTGGTCGATTACAGGGTTGCAAGATCCTGGCTCTACGAATATGCGACCGGCGAGTTCGGTGCAGATGAAGTGATCGATACAACGTATTACAGGCTTTATATAAGAAATAACTAAAACGGAGGAAGAAATGGCTGTAAGGATTTTTTCGGATTCTACATGTGATCTTGGAAAGGAACTGACCGAAAGATATTCGGTGACCATAATCCCTCTCTGCGTCGTGATGGGCGAAAAGAGTTATTACGACGGTGAAGAGATAGGACAGGAAGAAATCTTTAAATGGGCCGATGAGAACAAGACGACTCCAAAGACTGCGGCGGTCACCGCGGAAAGACTCGAAGGAGCGGTAAAGCCCGTGCTCGATGCGGGCGATGATGTCATTCTTTTCACCATAGCGTCCGGAATGAGCTCCACATATAACCTTGCGCAGATCTATTCGGAGGATAACGGAAACGGTCATATGCACGTTGTCGATTCCGCCAATCTTTCTACCGGTATCGGACTTCTTGTGATAAAGGCAGCGGAGATGGCGGCAGCAGGCTCATCCGCGGAAGAGATAGTTAAGAAGATGAACGAGCTTATCCCCTATGTCAGGGCAAGCTTTGTTATCGATACCCTTACATACCTTGCAAGGGGCGGAAGATGTTCATCCGCTGCGGCTCTTCTTGCCGGAACCTTAAAGCTTCACCCCGAAATTGTGGTAAAGGACGGAGCGATGGGAGCTGACAAAAAATACAGGGGAACTTTAGCGGGTGCGATCGGAAAATACACCCATGACCTCGAAGAAACCCTTAAAAACGCGGATCCCGACAGGGTATTCATTACCCACACTCTTCAGGAAAAGGACAGACCGATCGTAGATGAGACCCGGAAATATCTTGAATCTCTCGGCATTTTCAAGGAGATCCTCGAGACCCGTGCGGGAGGAGTCATCTCATCACATTGCGGCCCCGGAACGCTCGGAGTTCTCTTCATCGAGAAGCACTGATAAAGGAAAAACGCAAAAAAAGGCCTTTTTTCGAGCAAAATGCCCGCAAACCGGGCATTGTATACAGGGATATTTGTATAATTTCCCATTGACAGTTTACGTTCTTTCCAATTAAAATGCATTCAAGGCCAAAGGGGGTCACACTAACCTTTGGGCTGTTTTGTTATATGTAATGTAACAGGAGGAAATATTATGAAAAAGAAACTGCTTTCACTTATCATGGTCGGAGCAATGGTTCTTTCCATGACTGCTTGCGGCCAGAGCGGCAATACCGGATCCGGTAATACCGGAAGCGGCGCATCGGGAAACGGAGCTCTTACCGGAACCCTTAAGCTCGGAGTCATCGGACCCCTTACCGGCGGTGCTGCAATCTACGGAAATGCCGTAGCTAACGGAGCAAAGATCGCTGTTGACGAGATCAACGCAGAGGCAACCGGATTCACCATCGAGCTTCAGGCTCAGGACGACGAGCACGATGCTGAGAAGTCCGTAAACGCTTATCACCAGCTTCAGGACTGGGGCGTACAGGCTATCGCAGGTACCGTTACCACCACTCCTTGTATCGCTGTTTCCGCAGAAGCTAATTCCGACAGAGTATTCATGCTCACTCCTTCAGCTTCAGCTGTAGCTGTTACCGAAGGCAAGGACAATGTATTCCAGCTCTGCTTCGCAGATCCTAACCAGGGTTCAGCTTCCGCTCAGTACATTTTCGACAACAAGCTTGCTACCAAGGTTGCGATCATCTACAACAACGCAGATGCTTACTCAACCGGTATCTATCAGACCTTCAAGGCAAAGGCTACAGAGCTCGGACTTGAAGTTGTTTCCGAGACCACCTTTACCGATGACACCACCGATTTCTCAGTTCAGGTCGGCGATGCTCAGTCAAACGGTGCTGACCTTGTATTCCTTCCCATCTATTACACCCCCGCTTCACTCATTCTCCAGCAGGCAGCTTCCGCAGGATATGAGCCCAAGTTCTTCGGTGTTGACGGTATGGACGGAATCCTTACCATCGAGGGATTCGATACTTCCCTTGCTGAGGGCGTAATGCTTCTCACTCCCTTCTCTGCAGACGCTACCGATGATCTCACCAAGAACTTCGTTGCAAAGTACAACGAGAACTACGGCGAGGTTCCTTCACAGTTCGCAGCAGACGGATATGACTGTGCTTATGCAATCAAGGCAGCTCTTGAGTTCTACGCTGCAAAGAACGGCGGACTTGATGTTACCGATATGAGCTCCGCAGATCTCTGCGAGATCCTCATCTCCGTATTCACCGATCCCGACTTCTCCGCTGACGGTGTAACCGGTCTCGGAATGGTATGGGACGCAAACGGCCAGGTTAACAAGCAGCCCAAGGCTGTTGTTATCAAGGACGGCGTTTACGTAGGTATGTAATTTAGCATAGAAATCTGTTCGTAAATTTATTATAATAACGCAATGGGGCGCTTTAGTGCAGCCTGTCGTTCTAACGGCGGGCTGTCACCCGGGCGCCTAATGCATTTTAAGGAGAGTACATATGCTGGCAAATCTGATAAACGGAATAAGCCTGGGAAGTATATATGCGATAATCGCTCTCGGGTATACGATGGTATACGGAATAGCGAAGATGCTGAACTTTGCACACGGCGACGTCATCATGGTAGGCGGATATGTATCCTTCTGTGCAATGATGTATCTCGGATTCCCCGCACCGCTCGCGGTTCTTCTTGCAATGATCGTGTGCACGACCCTGGGAATCACCATTGAACGACTGGCTTATAAGCCTCTGCGTTCGGCCACTTCACTTGCGGTTCTGATCACCGCTATCGGAATGTCCTATTTTCTCCAGAATGCTGCTCTCATCATCTGGGGAGCAAACCCCAAGGCATTCCCCAACATGTTCAAAAATTTCGAGGCGATCGAATTTGCCGGTGCGAGGATCTCGCCCGTTGCGCTTGTCGCCATCATCGCCAACGTGATCATCATGGTCGCACTTACCCTTTTCACTTCCCGTACCAAGGTCGGAAAGGCAATGAGAGCCGTTTCCGAGGACAAGGGTGCCGCTACTCTTATGGGAATCAACGTTAACTTCACCATTTCACTTACATTCGCAATCGGTTCGGGTCTTGCGGCCATCGCCGGAGTTCTTCTCTGCACCGCATATCCGACACTCATGCCCACCACCGGTTCAATGCCCGGCATCAAGGCATTCACCGCTGCGGTCTTCGGAGGAATCGGTTCCATCCCCGGAGCAATGATCGGAGGAATATTACTCGGAGTGATAGAAATATTTGCGAGAGCATATATATCATCGGAGCTTGCGGACGCGATCGTGTTCGGAGTTCTGATCGTAGTACTTATCTTCAGACCTACGGGTCTGCTTGGCAAACAGATTCACGAGAAAGTATAAGGAGGCAGAAAAATGTTCAGTTTTAAAAAAGCCTCCGGGCTTTCCAAAAAAGCATTCATAAATTACGCGATAGTCATTGTGTTCTATCTTGTTTTCCAGATACTCGTATCAACGGGAAACATCACCAGTGCGCTCAAGGGCCAGCTGATCCCGATCACCTGCTACATGATCATGGCCGTATCGCTGAACCTTGTCGTCGGTATCTCGGGTGAGCTTTCACTCGGACATGCGGGCTTTATGTCGGTCGGCGCGTTCACCGCGGTCATCATAAGCTCCGCCATGGGAAATGCTTCAAATCCCGCAAGGCTCTTCGTCAGCATTCTTGTCGGAGCGATCCTTGCAGGTATTGCCGGCTTCCTTATCGGTATCCCCGTTCTCAGACTGAACGGCGACTATCTTGCGATAGTCACACTCGCTTTCGGTGAGATCATCAAGAACATCCTGAACTGCCTTTACGTCGGAATCGATGAAAAGGGACTTCACTTTGCATTCAACAATCCCGATGCGCTCGGAATGGATCCCCTGGGTAAGGTCCTGATCAACGGACCCATGGGTGCCGTTGGTATCAGCAAGATCGCAACCTTCACCGGCGCCGTCATCCTTCTTCTCGTTGTGCTCATCATCATCCAGAACCTTGTCAATTCAAGGACGGGACGTGCGATCATGGCGATCAGGGATAACAGGATCGCGGCCGAGAGCATGGGCATCTCCCCCATGAAGTACAAGATGCTTGCATTTACGATCTCCGCAGCAATGGCAGGGTCGGCAGGTGCGGTATATGCACTCAACTACTCAACTCTTGTTCCCAAGAAATTCGATTTCAACACATCGATCCTTGTACTCGTATTCGTGGTACTCGGCGGAATCGGCAACATGACCGGATCTCTCATCGCAGCGGGAATCCTGGTCGTCCTTCCCGAGCTCCTCAGAAAATTCAGCGACTACCGTATGCTCGTTTATGCGATCGTACTTATCCTCGTTATGCTCGTTACCAATAACGAAAAGCTTAAAGGCAGAATGGACATATTCGCCAAGAAAGTCCGAATGAAGATCTCGAAGGGAGGAAAGAAAAAATGAGCAAATCTCCCGAAGTAAAACTCGTTAATGTACCCAGTCCCAACTTTGTACCCGAAAAGGACCTCGGAAAGCCCCTCGTTCTCGAGGCGGCTCATCTCGGTATCGATTTCGGCGGACTTGTAGCGGTAGATGAATTCAATATCGGAATCGGAGCTACGGAGATCTGCGGACTCATCGGCCCCAACGGTGCCGGCAAGACCACGATCTTCAATCTCCTTACCAAGGTTTATGAGCCCACAAGAGGAACCATCATGCTGGGCGGCAGGGATACCCACAACCTGACTCCCGTTCAGGTAAACCAGATGGGAATCGCCAGAACCTTCCAGAATATCCGTCTTTTCGACAAGCTTACCGTCGAAGAAAACGTTAAGATCGGACTCCACAATCATATGGGATACCACACTCTTGCGGGTGTCTTCAGACTTCCCAATTACTGGAGAGAAGAAAAGAAAGCCCACGAAAGAGCGCTGGAGCTTCTCGATATCTTCGGCATGGCGGACCTTGCAAATGTAACGGCGGATTCACTTCCCTACGGTGCACAGAGAAGACTTGAGATCGTAAGAGCGCTTGCTACCGGCCCCAAGCTTCTTCTTCTCGACGAGCCCGCAGCCGGAATGAACCCTTCCGAGACCGAAGAGCTCATGAACAATATCCGCAAGATCCGTGACGAATTCCAGATTGCGGTACTTCTCATCGAGCATGATATGAACCTTGTCATGGGAATATGCGAGAGCATCGTGGTCCTCAATTTCGGAAGGATCATCGCAAAGGGAACTCCTTCCCAGATCCAGGGTAATCCACAGGTCATTGAGGCATATCTCGGAACCCACAGAGGCTAGGCGTAAATGCCTACGGCATTAACGCTGATTAAAGGCCTTTGGCCTTTAATCGGTTGGGAGAAATAATATGAAAACAGTTCTTAAAGTTGAAAATCTGCATGTCTATTACGGCAGCATACATGCCATAAAGGGTGTATCCTTTGAGGTCAGTGAGGGTGAGATTGTAACCCTTATCGGAGCAAACGGAGCGGGAAAGTCCACAACCCTCAATACGGTAGGCGGACTTCTCAAGCCCAGGGAAGGCTCCATTGAATTCGAAGGAAGAAGCATTCTCGGCGTTGCACCCCACAAGGTGGTAAATGAAGGAATGGCACTCTGCCCCGAGGGAAGAAGAGTATTCGCACAGCTTTCCGTAAAGGAAAACCTTGAGATGGGCGCTTATACAAGACCCGCTTCGGAAATCCCCGAGACACTCGAGAAGGTTTACGAGCATTTCCCCAGATTAAAGGAGCGCCAGTCACAGATGGCCGGTACATTATCGGGAGGTGAGCAGCAGATGCTCGCAATGGGAAGAGCTCTCATGAGCAAGCCCAAGCTGATGATGCTCGACGAGCCTTCGATGGGACTTGCCCCCATCCTTGTTGACCAGATCTTTGAGATCATCAAGAACCTCAACAAGGCCGGCACTACCATCCTCCTGGTAGAGCAGAATGCGCAGATGGCGCTTTCCGTGGCCGACAGGGCATACGTCATCGAAACGGGACGCATCACTCTTTCAGGCACGGGCAAAGAACTTGCTCAGTCTGAAGAGGTCAAAAAAGCGTACCTTGGCGGTTGATACGAAACGACAGAACTCAGTGATTCCATAACAAAATTCATTGAATCTTCATCAAATGAGCGGCTTTGCCGCTTTTTTGATATTCTCATCTGTGGTATTATTGACGGGTAACAGTTGAAAATAAGGGGGATAGTATAAATGTCAAAAACAAAGAAAAACCTGTC
>JAGCRJ010000276.1 GCA_017964745.1 Lachnospiraceae bacterium | reverse complement strand
CCTATTTTACCCACGAGTTCAAAAAGACCCAGGATCTGCTCGCCCAGATGCGTAAGGAGACCTTCAATATCGTTTTCGTCCTCAGTGAGTACGGTACGGTAGAAGGAATGATCACCCTCTAGGACCTTCTTGAGGATCTTGTCGGTGAGAACAGCGACGAATTCGATGAGGATGAGAAGGAACTCATCCAGAAGCTTGAGGACGGAAAATACCTCGTTGAGGGTGCACTCAGCATCGATGACTTTAACGAAGCCGTCGGAACATCGCTTTCCAGTGAAGAATATGATTCGATGGGCGGTATCATAATCGAACGCCTCGATCATATGCCTGAGGACGGAGATGAGGTCACTCTGGAGGACGGAACGGTCCTTAAGGTCATCGGAATGGACCAGAACCGCATCGTAGAGGTGGAGATAACGCTTCCTCCCGAGGTTCTTGAGGAGATTGCCAAAAAGTCAGAATCCGAGGAAAAGCAGGATGATGACGAGGCAAAGGACGAAGAGGCGGCAAACGATAAATAACAAACGATATTCCTTATTTTTCAGGGCTAAAAAGTGCTTGATGGAGGTAAATAATTCCCTTGCCTTATATGGGCTCTTATGCTATGATTCATAAGGTTTTTCGAAATAAGACTTTTTATCTTAGGAGGATATCATGAAGCATATCAAGACTCTCCAGACCAGAGATCTTAAGGAATCAGCAGTAAAGGGCGGATGCGGCGAGTGCCAGACCTCCTGCCAGTCTGCTTGTAAGACTTCCTGCACCGTAGGCAACCAGTCCTGCGAGCAGCTTAAGAAGTAATGTTTTTTGAAATGAAGCCGGCCTGAGCCGGATAAAAAGCAGTGTCTGAAAATGACACTGCTTTATTTTGTGGAACGGCACATGAAGGAGTTTTTATGATCCACCAGTTTAAAAGTGAAGGCTACAACATAATCCTTGATGTCAACAGCGGGTCCGTACACGTTGTCGACGATCTTGTCTATGACCTTGTAAAGACCGTTGAGGCTATCTACGAAGGCGGTGTTACGGATGTCGATACCATGAAGGCAGCCGTAAATGTCGCAGGCGATATGACTGCCACAGAGGAAGAGGTCGATGAGGCCGTAGAGGAGATCATGGAGCTTGCCAAGGCGGGCAAGCTGTTCTCCAAGGATGTTTATGAGCCTTATATCGATAAGTTCAAAGAGGGCAAGCACTATGTAAAGGCTCTCTGTCTTCACATCGCACACGACTGTAACCTTGCCTGCAAGTACTGCTTCGCATCCGAGGGAGAATATCACGGCGACCGCGGCCTTATGAGCCTTGAGGTAGGCAAAAAGGCCATCGATTTCCTTATCAGGGAATCGGGATCGCACGTTAACCTTGAAGTGGATTTCTTCGGCGGCGAGCCCACGCTCAATTTCGATGTCGTAAAGGGCATCGTTGAGTACGGAAGAAGCCTGGAGAAGGAGCATAACAAGAAGTTCCGTTTCACACTTACCACCAACGGTATTCTTCTTAACGACGAGATAATGGAATTCGCCAATAAGGAGATGCACAACGTCGTCCTTTCCATTGACGGCCGTAAAGAGGTCAATGACCGCATGCGTCCCGGAAGAGGAGGACAGGGCTCATACGACGTTATCGTACCCAAGTTCATTAAGATGGCAGAGTCCAGGAATCAGATGAACTACTATGTCCGCGGAACCTATACCCACTACAATATGGACTTTTCCGAGGACGTGCTCCATCTTGCGGATCTCGGCTTTGAGCAGATCTCCGTTGAGCCCGTCGTTGCGCAGCCTTCGGACGATTATGCCCTGAAAAAGGAAGACCTTCCTTTCCTCAAGGATCAGTATGACAAGCTCGCACATGAGATGATCATCAGGAGAAAGAACGGCAAGCCCTTCAATTTCTTCCACTTTATGATCGATCTTTCCGGCGGCCCCTGTGTTTACAAGAGACTTTCCGGATGCGGTTCGGGATGTGAATATATGGCAGTCACTCCCTGGGGAGATCTCTATCCCTGCCACCAGTTCGTCGGAAACGAGAAATTCCTTATGGGAAATGTGGATGATGGCGTGACCAGGCCGGAGATAAGCGAGAAATTCTCGACATGCAATGTTTATCAGAAGCCTGCCTGCAGGGACTGCTTTGCAAGATTCTATTGCAGCGGCGGATGTGCGGCCAATTCCTATAATTTCCACGGAAATATCATCGACGCCTACGAGGTCGGCTGTGAGCTTGAGAGAAAGCGTGTTGAATGTGCCATCATGCTCAAGGTTGCCGAGAACTTCGGAGAAGGCTTTGAAGACAGCGTGGAAAGTGATGAAAACGCTTCCGCAGATTGATTTTTCTTTAATTAGGTAGTAATATCTTTTTGTTTGGTTTTTTGTACTTTTAATTTGAAAGGAAAGTATTTGTCATGAAAAAGAGTAAGGCTCTCCTCATTATCATCGTAGTGCTTGCCCTTACACTGGGAATCGGCTACATGGATATATGGGGCTACGACGGAAACGGCGCAGGAAACGCATCCGACATCAAGCTCGGACTCGATCTTGCGGGCGGTGTAAGTATCACTTATCAGGTTGTCGGAGATGAGAATCCTTCCGAGACCGATATGTCCGATACCATTTACAAGCTTCAGCAGAGAGTTGCTAATTATTCAACCGAAGCTCAGGTTTATCAGGAGGGTTCCAACAGGATCGCGATCGAGATCCCCGGTGTTACCGACGCTGAGACCATTCTTTCACAGCTCGGCCGTCCCGGAGCACTCTATTTCATAAGTGCAACCGATTCTGCGGGTAATCCCAACTATTCGGAGCAGCCTGTATTCGCAGAGGATGGTTCTTATTCATATCAGTATGCGCTCAACAAGTCCATTGACGAGCTCATCGCCGAAGGATCGGTTGTCATCACCGGTACCGATGTAACCGATGCAAGAGCCGTTGTTACTCAGGACAACATGAAGAACAACAAGTATGCGGTATCCCTTTCCCTTACTCAGGAAGGAGCTGCAAAATTCGCTGAGGCAACCGAGAGAGCCGTTGCGCGCGGACACGAGACTATCGGTATTTACTATGACGGAGCATTCGTAAGTGTACCCAGGGTTGATGAGGCAATCTATAACGGTGATGCTTCCATCTCCGGATCGTTTACTTATGAAGAAGCTGAGAACCTTGCTTCCACCATCCGCATCGGTGGACTTTCACTCGAACTCGAGGAGCTTCACTCCAAGGTTGTTGGTGCTCAGCTCGGTGTAGATGCGATCAATACCTCCCTTAAGGCAGGTGCGATCGGACTCGGAATAGTCGCATTGTTTATGATCGTCGTCTATTTCATTCCCGGCATTGCCGCAGCAATCGCACTTTTCTTCTATGTTGCACTGATCGTACTTCTTCTTATCGGATTTAACGATGTACTTACGCTTACCCTTCCCGGTATCGCAGGTATCATCCTTTCAATAGGTATGGCAGTTGATGCCAACGTTGTCGTATTCGCCCGTATCAGGGAGGAACTCGGCAGGGAAGCAAGTGTTGAGGATGCAATTAACACCGGTTATGCCAAGGCACTTTCAGCCATCATCGACGGTAACGTTACAACC
Organism: Lachnospiraceae bacterium; assembly: GCA_017964745.1. Lineage (GTDB taxonomy): Bacteria > Bacillota > Clostridia > Lachnospirales > Lachnospiraceae > AC2028. The sequence continues at coordinate 12,535 of JAGCRJ010000276.1, read as the reverse complement.
CTTATCGCAGCGGTTGTCCTCATGCTTCTCGGACCTTCCAATGTTAAGGGATTTGCACAGACCCTTGCACTCGGTATCGTTGTTTCGATGTTCACCGCACTCTTTGTCACCAAGTGGCTCATGAAGGCTCTGTATGCCCTCGGACTTAAGTCCGTTGTCTTTTACGGAAAAGGAAAGGAAAAGAAGAGCATCGATTTCCTCAGCAAGAAGATGATCTTTATCGTTCTTTCCGTTCTTGTCATCGTAGCGGGTTTCGTATTCATGGGAATCAACAAGGGAGCCGGAAAGGGTGCCCTCAACTATTCGCTTGATTTCGTAGGCGGAACCGCAACGACTGTAGACTTTAACGAGAATTACACTCTCCAGCAGCTCACCGACACTGTGGTACCCGAGATAGAAGCCATTACGGGAAGCACTGTTCAGGTCCAGACCGTTCAGAATTCCAACGAGGTAATCTTCAAGACTTCTTCACTTGAGTCATCCGTAAGACAGGCTCTTGAGCAGATGTTCATGACCAAGTTCGGAGTTGATTCGAAGAGCATTCAGACAGAGACCATTTCATCCACCATTTCCGATGAGATGAAGAGAGACACCATCATTGCTGTTATCGTTGCGATCCTCTGCATGCTCGTATATATCAGGATCAGGTTCAAGGATTTCAGATTCGGTTTCTCATCCGTACTTGCACTTGTTCACGACGTTCTCGTAGTGCTTGCATTCTATGCAGCAGCTAGAGTATCCGTAAGTAACACCTTCGTAGCTTGTATGCTCACCATCGTAGGTTACTCAATCAACGCTACGATCGTTATATTCGATCGTGTACGTGAGAATATGGCAAATGCCGGAAAGAGCGACATCGTAACGATAGTCAACAAGAGTGTCACCCAGACGCTTTCAAGAAGTATCTTCACTTCGCTGACTACCTTCGTAATGGTCGCACTCCTGTATGTAATGGGTGTTTCAAGTATCAAGGATTTCGCACTGCCTCTTATGGTAGGTATCGGCTGCGGATGCTATTCATCCGTATGTCTTGCAGGTGCTTTCTGGGTCATCCTTACTCAGAAGTTCCCCGCTAAGGCCAAGAAATAATAAAGACAGTAATACTTCTTACGGGGGCGAGATTCGTCCCCGTAATTTTTTAACGCAGGAACTAACGACTGATCTGCGGGTCCTGCCGCATAGTATGACCATTCTCGCTTATCGACGTCAGGCGCGAAACTTATTCGACATACGTTAAGCTCATGCCGCAGGCCACTCACTTCGTTCGGGCCAGGCGTCCGTTTCTAACGCAGACGTCGATGTCTCGAATGCTCATACTTATTGCGTCACCCGCAGATTGGATGTAAGTAACATTAAAAAATTATGGAAAAGTGGATCGAAATAAGAAAAAGCGGTGATTTTGTGGAATGGGGAAACAGGCTCGGTATCGATCCCCTGTGTGCACGCATAATCAGAAACCGCGGAATAGAAAACGTGGAAGAAGCTGAAGATTATCTTAACGGTGATCTTGAGCTCCTTCACGATCCTTTCCTTTTACCCGATATGGACAAGGCAGTTAACACACTTCTTGATGCCATAAAAGCGGGAGATAAGATACGAGTCATAGGTGATTATGATGTCGACGGAGTCACCTCCACAGTGATCCTCGTCAGGTGTATTTCTGCTACCGGCGGAGATGTATCCTATTCGATCCCCGACCGTCTCAGGGACGGTTACGGAATCAATGACGATCTGGTAAGAAAAGCATCCGATGAAGGAGTAAAGCTTATCATTACCTGCGATAACGGAATTGCTGCCGCTCCGCAGGTTAAGCTTTCTTATGAGCTCGGAATGAAGGTCATTGTTACGGATCACCACCAGGTTCCGTATTCCGAAGAAGGAGAAGAGAAAAAGGAGATCCTTCCCGAATGCGAAGCAGTTGTTGACCCTCACAGAAACGGAAGCGTTTATCCTTATAAGGGAATATGCGGTGCGATGGTCGCATATAAATTCATGACAGCGCTTGCAACGCGTACGGAAAGTCCGGAGCTTGATGATGCACTGGAAGAATCCGTACAGTTTGCCGCACTCGGCACGGTATGTGATGTAATGGAGCTTACGGATGAGAACAGATATATGGTCCGTGAAGGGATTAAGCGTATCAAGACCACGGATAATACGGGGCTCAGGGCTCTTATGAGCGCAAATTCCCTGGATGCTTCGCGTATTAGCACATATTCTCTTTCCTTTGTCATAGGACCATCGATCAATTCCACAGGACGTCTCGAACAGGCCGGAAATTCCGTAAAGCTTCTGTTATCGGATGATTACGATGAATGTCTGAAGGAAGCTGCGCATATCAAGGATCTTAACGACCACCGCAAGAACATGACCGTCGCGGGACTGGATACGGCTGTAAAGCTCATTGAAGAAGAGAATATGCTTGATGATAAAATACTCATCGTATTTCTTCCCGATGTTCATGAGAGCATAGCAGGACTTGTTGCGGGCAAACTCAAGGAAAGCTATAACCGTCCCACGCTTGTGATAACAAGGGGAGAGGACGGACTAAAAGGCTCAGGAAGATCTATACCTGCTTACAACATGTTTGAAAAGCTTTCGGAAGTAAAAGAGCTGTTTACCAAATTCGGCGGACATGCGATGGCTGCGGGCTTTTCGCTTGAGGAGAAGAATCTGGATGAGCTTTCCTCAAGGCTTAAGGCTTCTTCCGGTCTTACGGATGATGATCTTATCAGGGAAGTCAGGTTTGATGCCTGCGTTCCGCTTGAATACGCATCGGTTCGCCTTGTGAAGGATATCGCAAAGCTTGAACCCGTCGGAGTAGGCAATCCGGGAGCGCTTTTTGCAAGTCCCAAGGTGAAGATCACGGGGCTTTCCCGTATGGGAAAAGAAGGAAAATACGGTAATCTGACCGCTTCTTCCGGAGGAAAGAGATTCAGACTGATCTATTTCGGCGATATGGATGTTTTTGAAGGCTATATCGATGAAAAATATGGCCCGAATACCGCTTCGGAATTGTGTATGGGAAAGACACAAATTGACCTTGATATATGTTTTGAGGTCGGTTTAAATGACTTTCGTGGAAACGAGAGTGTCGATTTTAAGTTGAAATATTACCGATAAATGCGATAAATACGCGGTTTTTCAGGAAACTGAAAATTTGTTTATAGTTTCTTAATTAATTTTATTTTTTTTTAGTTGTTTTGACATATTTTTGACACAATTATGCTTTAACATATGTATCAAGATAACTAATAAAGTTAGTTATTCTCCCCCCTCATAAGAAACGGAAAAGAGCATCGGTCACCCCGGTGCTCTTTTTCGTTGCACCCGAAACAGGGGTGAGTTTCCGGTTATTTACGGACTGCCGCTGACATAAATATCTCCTTACTGCGGCAGCCCTGTAACACAGAATCCTTCCGTGTGTTTACAGTCGTTGAGAGAAAGGGCCGGATAGGGTATAATAATTGCTCGGAGATATTAAGTTGGAAACAGGTGTTAAGTATGCCGATGTCTGTATAGATGTCAGCATAGAAAAACTTGATAAACCGTTCAGTTACCGGATACCGGAAAGGTTATCCGGTATTATTTGCGTGGGAAGCAGGGTAAGTATCCCTTTCGGCGCAGGAAATACCGAGAAAAAGGGATATGTCATCGCGATAAAGGATGATACCGACTATGATCCGGACAAGGTAAAGGATATTCTGGGGCTCGTCGAAGGCAGCATGGGCGCCGAGGACAGAAGCTTTGAGATAGCTGCGTTCATAAAGGATACCTACGGCGGAACTCTTTCACAGGCTCTGAAGGCCGTTATCCCCGCAAAGGCAAAGGCCAAGCCCGTGGAGATCAAGACGCTTGTCAGGAAGATGGATAAGGACGAGCTGCTTGCACTTGCGGCCGAGGCGGAAAGAAAGAAACAGAGGGCCAAGGAAAATCTCCTTCGTGCACTGATCGAAAATGACAGGATACCTTCATCCTGGATATCGGGAAAGCTCAGGGTGAGCGGTGCCACGGTCACAAGCCTTATAAAGAGCGGTGCGGCTTATTATGAGACTTCATCGGAATACAGGAAGCCTGCCGTATCCGAGATGAAAAAGAAGAACGTATCGATGACGGGCGAACAGGCTCTGATCGTCGGTGCGATAGAGAAGGACATAGAAGAGGGCAAAGCAGGAAATTACCTTATTCACGGGGTTACCGGAAGCGGTAAAACCGAAGTCTATATAAGACTTGCTGAAAAATGCGTACTTTCGGGCAAGCAGGTCATCTTCCTGATACCCGAGATTGCCCTTACATATCAGACTCTTGCAAGATTTTATTCAAAATTCGGCGACAGGGTGAGTGTTCTGAACTCTTCAATGTCAGCCGGTGAGAAATTCGACCAGTGCGAAAGAGCAAGAAACAGGGACATTGATATCATCATAGGTCCCAGATCCGCGCTGTTTACGCCGTTTCCGAACATCGGTCTCATCATAATGGATGAAGAGCACGAGTCCAGCTATAAATCCGAGAGTACTCCCAAGTATCATGCAAGAGAGGTTGCAAAAAAGCTCTGTGAACTGTCGGGAGCGACTTTTGTTATGGGCTCCGCAACCCCTTCAATGGAAAGCTACAGTGCGGCGATCGAAGGAAAAGTCACTCTTTTTACAATGAAAGAGAGGGCTACGGGCGTAGGACTTCCGAGGACGGAGATAATAGATTTAAGGAAAGAGCTTTCGGGCGGGAACAGATCGATGTTCTCAAGGTCTCTGAAGGCACATATGGACGAAACGCTCGCAAAGGGAGAGCAGATAATGCTTTTCCTTAACAGAAGGGGATTCTCCGGACAGGTATCCTGCAGGGAATGCGGTAAAGTCATTATGTGTCCCCACTGTGAAGTACCCATGTCGCTTCACGGCACTTCCAGGCTGGTCTGCCATTACTGCGGCGAGATCATGGATAAACCGGCAAACTGCCCTTCATGCGGTTCATCATATCTTGCAGCCATCAAGGCGGGTACCGAGCAGGTTGAGGAACGGATCGTCAAGATGTATCCCGGGGTGAAGGTTCTCAGAATGGATAAGGACACCACGTCTGCCAAGGGTTCGTATGACAGGATCCTGTCTTCCTTTGCAAACGGTGAGGCACAGATCCTTATCGGAACGCAGATGATCGTAAAAGGGCATGATTTTCCGAATGTCACGCTTGTAGGCATTCTGGCGGCGGATCTTTCGCTCGGAGTACCCGATTACAGGGCTTCCGAAAGGACCTTCCAGCTTCTCGCACAGGCCTGCGGAAGAGCGGGAAGAGGCGATAAACCGGGCTTAAGCATAATCCAGACCTACCAGCCTGAGCATTATGCGGTTAAATGCGCCGCGGCACAGGATTATGAGGCATTTTACGAGGAGGAATCGGCATACCGTGAGGCGGCCGGATATCCCCCTGCAACGCATATGCTGTGCATACAGTTATTCGGAACCGATCAAAAGAAGACGGCGCTTCTTGCTGAAGAACTGTCAGATGTGATAAAGTCTAAAGGTCCGGTCAGGATACTCGGTCCGGCACCTGCAAATATAATGAAAGTAAAGGACTATTACAGATACGTTCTGTACGTGAAAAATGCCGATCTGAGGAGGCTTTCCGATATCAGAGGAGTATCCGAGGAGTTTTTCAAGGATAAGGACATGGGACAGATGTTCGTTCAGTTCGATCTCGATCCCATGAATCAGATTTAATAAGAGGTAAAGAAAATGGCACTCAGAAATATAAGAGAATTCGGAGATCCCGTTCTCAATAAGGTCTGCATCGAGGTCAAGGAAATGACGGAGCGCAATAAGCAGCTCATAGATGACATGTTTGAGACCATGTACGATGCAAACGGAGTGGGACTTGCGGCTCCGCAGGTAGGTGTTTTAAAGCGTATCGTTGTCATTGATACTACGGGAGAAGATCCCATTGTTCTTATTAATCCCAGGATCGTTGAGCAGGACGGAGAGCAGACCGGCTATGAAGGATGCCTCAGCCTTCCCGGAAAGACCGGTATTGTTACCAGGCCGCAACATGTCAAGGCGGTTGCGCTTGACAGGGATATGAATCCGATCGAGATCGAAGGTGAAGGACTTCTTGCAAGAGCCATCTGCCACGAACTCGAGCATCTTGAAGGCCATCTGTACACCGAAAAGCTCGAGGGCGAACTCATGGATACCGAGTCCCTGGCTGATGACGATGACGAAGAAGAAATCCCCGAAGAGGAGTGAAACTGAATGAAGATCCTGTTTATGGGAACTCCGGATTTTGCAGCCGGAAGCCTTAAAAGTCTTATAGATGCGGGATATGAAATATCAGCTGTTATTACTCAGCCTGACAGGCCGAAAGGAAGGAGCGGAGCTCCCGTTTTTTCGCCTGTTAAGGAAGTTGCCGTAAATGCGGGGATTCCCGTGCTCCAGCCCGAGAGGATCAAAAGACCCGAAGAGACCGCAAAGCTTTTGGAGTATCCCGCTGATATATATGTGGTCGCTGCTTTCGGCCAGATCCTTTCAAAGGAGATCCTTGATCAGCCCAAATACGGCTGCATCAATGTCCATGCTTCGCTTCTTCCCAGGTACCGCGGAGCATCCCCCATCCAGAGGGTCATTCTTGACGGTGAAAAAGAGACCGGTATCACCATAATGCAGATGAATGAGGGACTGGATACCGGAGATATCCTTTATCAGAAGAAATATGAGATCGCACCCGATGAGACATTCGAAACCCTCCATGACAGGCTCATGGACCTTGGCGGAAAGGCGCTGCTCGAAGCACTTCCACTGATAGAAGAGGGTAAAATAACTCCTGTTACTCAGGATGATTCTCTCAGCTGCTATGCGCCTCTGATCAAAAAGGAGGACGGACTCATCGATTTCGGGAAGACCGCAGGTCAGATTGATGCACAGATACGTGCGTTCAACCCCTGGCCCGGTGCATTTACCCGTCTCGACGGAAAAACACTCAAGATCTGGGAAGCTGCCGTAAGTGAAAAGAGCGGCAAGCCCGGCGAGATCATTGATGTTGATAAGAATTCTTTTACCGTAGCATGCTCCGAAGGTTCGATACGTGTCACATCACTTCAGGCAGAAGGAAAAAAGAGAATGGATACTTCCGCATTTCTTCTCGGCAACAAGCTGAGCTGCGGAACCGTCCTCGGATGATCAAAGATGGATAATGTCAGATCAATTGCCCTGGATGCCATTATGGAGGCAGAAGGAGCAAACGGTGGATACGGCAATTTAATAACTAACGTTCTGAATAAATATGATTATCTTGACCGGCGTGATAAGGCGTTCATCAAGCTCCTTTTTGAAGGGACTATCGAACGCCGTATAACGCTGGATTTTATTTTGGACAGAAAGTCTTCGGTCAAAACTCCGAAGATGAAGCCGGTGATCAGAAACATTCTCAGGATGGGAGTGTATCAGATCCTGTTTACGGATGCTCCCGGATATGCCGTCGTAAAGGAGTCGGTCAATCTTGCGGGCAAGAGAGGCTTCAAGGGGCTGGGTGGATTTGTCAACGGAGTCCTCAGAGGAATCCTAAGGGATGTTGAAGCTTCGGGTGTGAAAGATAACAAACGATATGAAATATTTCTTCCGAAGCCCGGACAGTACTCTCCCGAGACATACCTCGGCATAAAGTATTCCCTTCCCGGTGATATGGTAAATATCTTTACCGGTGAGTACGGTGAGAGGGCAGAGAAGATCCTGGAAGCCATGAGCGGTATCAGGGGAGTATCACTACGGTTCAGGTCGGGCCTTACCGATGAGGAAAGAGAAGCTGCAGTAAATGCCATTAAAGAAACGGGCGTTACTTTAAAACAGGATCCTCAGGTACCTTTTGTCTATCAGGCTTATCATACAGGTGATCTGAGAAGTCTTCCCGGATATGATGAGGGTCTTTTCAATGTTCAGGATGTCAGCTCAATAAAAGCGGTACTGGCTGCAGGCATAAAAGAGGGCGATAAGGTGCTCGACTGCTGTGCGGCACCCGGAGGAAAGACGATTCTTGCATCAGAACTTGCAAAATCATCCGGAAGCGTTACTTCATGTGATGTTTCCGAAGCTAAAACAGATATCATTAAAGAGAATATCGAAAGACTCGGATGCGGGAATGTGAATGTCCTTGTCAGGGATGCCTCGGTTCACCATCCCGGGTCGGACGAAGGCTATGATGTTGTGATCCTGGATGTTCCGTGCAGCGGACTGGGGGTCATCGGCAAAAAGCGTGACATCAAATACAATCTGACCAAAGAAAGCCTGGATTCACTTACCGGACTTCAGCGCAGGATCATTGATGCCTGCGTTCCCTATGTAAAAAAGGGAGGCACGCTCCTGTACTCGACATGTACCGTGAGACGGGCCGAGAATGAAGAACAAGTGTTATATATAACCGATAACTATGATTATGAAACGGTGGGTTCTCCGGTTCAGCTCCTTCCCGATGAAGCCGAGCAGGACGGATTCTTCTACTGCGTCCTCAGAAGAAAACCATAAAACAGGGGGACGGTTCCGCTGTTTTGCCTTCAGGCATAGGTTTACTATGAAATAATATGAAAGATATAAAATCGCTTACACTTTTACAATTGAAGGAAGAGATGGCATCGATCGGAGAGAAGCCCTTCCGTGCCGGACAGATCTATAAGTGGCTCCATGTAAAGCTTGTAAGTTCTTTCGAGGAGATGACCGATCTTTCTGCCGCACTCAGGGAAAAGCTTTCTTCGGAGTATGAGATCACCGATCTTAAAAAACTCGAGGTCCAGGTATCAAAGGATGACGGAACCAGAAAGTATCTTTTTGAACTCGGGGACGGCAACACGGTCGAAAGCGTCCTTATGAGATATCATCACGGCAACTCCGTCTGCATATCTTCACAGGTCGGCTGCAGGATGGGCTGCAAGTTCTGTGCCTCCACCATCGGAGGCTGCATCAGAAGTCTCGAGCCTTCGGAAATGCTTGACCAGATTTATAAGATAACTAATGATATCAATGAAAGAGTATCAAATGTTGTTGTAATGGGAATGGGAGAACCGCTGGAAAACTTTGACAATCTCATCCGTTTCATAACATTAGTTACCGATGAGAACGGTTTGAACATTTCGCAGAGGAATATCACGGTCTCCACTTGCGGGCTTGTTCCGGAGATAAGAAAACTGGCAGATCTTCATATTTCAATAACGTTAGCTATTTCATTGCATGCAGGGACTGATGAAAAGCGGAAAGCCCTTATGCCGATAGCAAATAAGTACTCTCTGGATGAGCTGCTTGATGCATGTTCCTATTATTTTAAGGAGACCGGAAGGAGACTTACTTTCGAGTACGCCCTGATCGCCGGGGTCAATGATACACCGGCAGATGCCGACGAGATTTCGAATCTTGCAAGAAAAGTTTCAGCACATGTAAATCTTATCCCGGTAAATCCGGTGACTGAGACGGGATTCAGACCGACTTCGGGAAAGGATACCAATGCCTTTAAGCAGGCCCTTGAGAAAAGAGGGGTGAATTCGACCGTCAGACGTGAGATGGGACGCGATATTGACGGCGCCTGCGGACAGCTCAGAAAGCGCATGTCCGAAAAATGAATATGTCTCCGGGAGGCAGCTGAGGCTGCCTCTGATTTATTTGATTTATACCCTGAATAATGTTAAAATCTACCCGCTATGGGCATTTTACCTATAAGCCTTTAAAAGGACAAAAAGGTGCTTAAAGTATTTTCGTGTTCCGATACGGGACTAATGAGAAAAAACAACCAGGACTGTGTTTACACCACTGACCTTCCGCTCGGCGATCTTCTTAATGTATTTATCGTTGCGGACGGAATGGGTGGCCATGCAGCGGGGGAGATGGCTTCGCGTACTGCGGTCAATACGATGATCGACAGCATCAAAGCTTCGAATGAGAACAATCCTTCGATCTCCCTTAAGAATGCGGTACTTAAAGCCAACAAGGCCGTTTACGAGCTTTCGGTTGAGGAGACGATCACCGAGGGAATGGGAACGACCGTAGTGGCATGCACCTTCATAGAGAATGTTGTCCAGGCGGTCAATGTGGGTGACAGCAGAATGTATGTGATCACCCCCAGGGACATAAAACAGATCACGGTTGATCATTCGCTTGTCGAGGAGATGATCCGCAGGGGCGGTCTTACCAGGGAAAAGGCAAGATCCCATCCGGAAAAGAACGTGATCACCAGGGCGGTCGGCATCAAGCCCGATGTTGAACCCGATATCTACTCCCATATATTGGAAAGCGGTGATACGGTCATGCTGTGCACCGACGGTCTTACCAATATGGTCACCGATGAGAGGATCAGGCAGATAGTCAGCGGTTCACCCGATGTGGCATCAGCTGCGGAAAAACTTATTAACGAAGCAAATGAGAACGGCGGACTCGATAACATTTCCGTAGTGCTCATCAGATATGAGGATAATTAAGTCATGGTCAAGATCGGAATGACAATCGCAGACCGCTACGAGATACTCGAGAAGATCGGTACCGGCGGAATGGCCGATGTATATAAAGCTGTCGACAACAAGCTTTCCAGAAATGTTGCGGTCAAGGTGCTCAAGCAGGAATTTTCCGAGAACGAGAATTTCGTTTCCAAGTTCCGTGTTGAGGCCCAGGCTGCTGCAGGACTGATGCATCCCAATGTGGTTAATGTATATGATGTAGGCGAAGAAGCCGACATCTACTACATTGTAATGGAGCTTGTCGAGGGTATCACTCTCAAGAAGTATATCGAAAAGAAGGCACGTCTTTCCTTTGAAGAGGCCGTAAGTATCGCCATACAGGTAGGTATGGGTATCGAGGCCGCTCATGAAAAGCACATAATCCACAGGGATATCAAGCCCCAGAATATAATCATTTCCCTTGCAGGAAAGGTTAAGGTAACGGATTTCGGTATCGCCAAGGCGGCTACCAGCAACACCATAACCTCCAATGTAATGGGATCCGTTCACTATACATCACCCGAGCAGGCAAGAGGCGGTTACTCCGATGAAAAGAGTGATATCTATTCACTCGGTATCACCATGTTCGAAATGCTCACGGGAAGGGTTCCTTTTAACGGTGAGACCACCGTTGCGATCGCGATAAAGCATATCCAGGAGCCCATGCCTTCACCCAGGGATTTCGTTCCCGAGATTCCCTATTCTCTCGAAGACATAGTTCTTAAGTGCTGTGAGAAATCTCCCGACAGAAGATATCAGAATATGCAGGAGCTTGTGGAAGACCTCAAGCAGTGCCTGCTTACTCCCGATGCCGATTTCGTAGTCCGTTCCGGCGTTGAATCCGAAGGCACCAGGACCGTGACCGACGAGGAGATGGAGGAGATCAAGAACAGCACCGCCGATTATAACGATTATTATCCCGAAGAAACCTCGAATACCGCTCAGATGAGACTTGCCGAAAATGATTATTACGGCGACGAAGAAGATGATGAAGACGGTATGGGACATCACTCCGGTGATTATGACGGCCCCTCCAAAATGGAGAAGATCACCACGGCCCTTTCGATACTTGCCGGTATCGTCATCGTGATGATCATCATATTCCTTGCGATCAAGATCATCGGAAACAGAATGGATTCCAACGGAAACTCCGGCGAATCCGGAAGCAATGTCATCATCGACGATCAGGGGCAGGGAACCGTTGAAGTCAAGGAAGTCGTTATGCCTTCCGTAGTCGGTTCCGATATAGAAAGTGCCAAGAATGCCCTTGTGGCCCTCGGCATTAATCCCCTTGTCGATTTCCAGGAGTCGGAGACCATCGCATCCGGAATAGTCATCAGCTGTGATGTTGAGGCCGGAACGACCATTATCTCCGGAACCAATGTAAATCTGCTCGTCAGCTCCGGAACCGATTCCGTGGAGATGCCCGACGTTGTCGGCAAGACCATAAACGAAGCCAAGCTCACTCTCGAACTCAGCGGATTTACCGTAAATATGGAAGAAGCAAGCTCGGACGAAATACCTCAGGGCTATGTCATCTCCACAAATCCCGAAGCCGGTGTAATGGCGGCAAAGGGTGTATCCGTAACCGTTACGGTCAGTGTCGGAGCAACCGACGTCAAGGTCAGGGTTCCCCGCATCATCGGTATGGATGAAACCGATGCTACCGTTACCTGTATAGAGAATGAACTCAGCATAGGCAGGATCACATATGTTCCTTCGGCTGATATTCCGGCGGGCATGGTCTGCTCACAGTCCCTTGCGGAAGGTTCATATGTCAGCGAAGGAGCCATTATCGATTTCGAAGTAAGCTCGGGCCCCGAGGTTCATACTTATAAGTGTAATCTCAATGTATCCGCACCTACATCTGTCGAGGCACCCGACTATATTAGCGGTACCGAGGTCAAGCTCAGACTGGTAGGATCAGACGGAAAGGTGCTTCTTGAGCAGACGACCAGGGAGTTCCCTTACACATCGAATTTCTACGGTATAGGATGTCCTTCCGGAATCCTTACCGTTACCTATACCGTTACCACCGAACCTACGACGGACAGCAATGGAAATGTAATTCCAGGAACT
>JAGCRJ010000275.1 GCA_017964745.1 Lachnospiraceae bacterium | reverse complement strand
TTCACACCGGCATTATTTAATGCCGGTGTGAATTATTTCGACACCGCATACGTTTACTCCGGCAGCGAAGTTGCCATCGGAGAGATATTCGAAAAAAACGGCATAAGGGACAAGATAAAGATAGCAACAAAGCTCCCTCAGTATCTTGTGAGTAACAATGCCGCTCTTGACAGATATTTTAACGAGGAGCTTTCAAGGCTTCGGACCGACTATATAGATTATTACCTGATGCATCATCTTACCGATGTTGCAATGTGGGAGAAACTGAAAAATGTCGGTGTCATTGACTGGATCAAAGAAAAGAAAGCATCAGGTCAGATCCGCAATATCGGTTTCTCGTATCACGGCACGACGGAAGGATTTCTTAAGATCCTGAATGATTACGACTGGGATATATGCCAGATCCAGTATAACTATTTCGATGTAAATACACAGGCCGGAGTCGACGGTCTGAAAGCCGCTGCTGCCAAGGGTATCCCCGTGGTGATCATGGAACCCTTAAGAGGCGGAAAGCTCGTAAACATGCTTCCCGAATCGGCCAAAAAGATAATGAAGGAAAGCGACAGGGACTGGTCTCCCGCCGAATGGGGCTTAAGATGGCTGTACGACCAGCCGGAAGTAACAGTGGTACTGTCCGGAATGAACAGTGTCGAAATGGTCCGGGAAAATTGCAGGACTGCCGCTAATGCTCCCGCAGGACATTTTACGGAGTCCGATCACAGGACTCTGGCCGAGGTCACAAATAAGATCAGAGAAAATGAAAAAGTAGGCTGCACCGGCTGCAGGTATTGCATGCCTTGTCCAAAGGGCGTCGATATCCCCGGAGCCTTCAGATGCTACAACGCCATGTACATCGAGTCAAAGAGCGACGGCCGTTTTCAGTATGCGCAGACCGTCGGGCTGACGCGGGAGCCTGGATTCCCCGACCAGTGCATAGAGTGCGGAAAGTGTGAAATGCACTGTCCGCAGAATATCCCAATAAGAGAAAAATTAAAGGAAGCAGACAAAGCACTCCGTCCGCTTCCCTACAAGATCGGTATAAATATAGTACGCAGATTTATGTTCAGAAGATCATCTTCGCCTAACCCTTAATGCTTTTCTTTCCGGTCAGATCATTTATCACTTCACCTGCGATGATCAGTCCGGCCACCGAAGGAGCAAAAGCAGTGGAGCCCGGGATATCCCTTCTTTCCGTGCATTTCCTTGCGGCTCCGGGAGGGCATATGCAGTTTGTCCTGCAGCTTATGGACATATCTTCCAGGGGCCTTATGGGCTTTTCCTTCGAATAGACCACCTTCAGATGCTTGATGCCTCTCTTCTTGCATTCATGGCGCATTACCTTGGCAAGGGGACAGACTGAAGTATCATAGATATCCGCAACTTCAAAAAGTGATGCATCTATCTTATTTCCCGCACCCATGGAAGACATAACGGGAACGCCCGCCGCATTGGCTTTTTCGATTATGGCAAGCTTTCCGGTTACAGTATCTATTGCATCAACCACGTAATCATATTCCGTAAAATCAAACTGATCCTGGGTTTCCGGCAAAAAGAAAGTTTTATAGGCCCTGACTTTGCAGTCGGGGTTTATATCATGTATCCTCTCTTCCGCTACGTCCACCTTGTATTTTCCGAGTGACTTCCTGGTGGCGATTATCTGACGGTTTACGTTGGTAAGACAGACCTTGTCGTCATCGATCAGATCGATGGCGCCTATTCCGCTTCTGGCCAGAGCCTCCACCACATATCCGCCGACTCCTCCGATCCCGAATACAGCAACACGGGAAGCCGCAAGCTTCCCCATTGCTTCAACTCCGTATATCAACTGAGTCCTTGAAAACTGATTCAGCATAAAAACCTCCGGACAGTCTGACAGTTCTGACACAAACAGGCATACGCCCGTTTATCACTGTAATAATATACACTCCGTGAATTCAAAAAAACAGTAAAAAAATATCTTGACAATTTTATATTGTGCGAAATATAATTTGATAAAAGGTATAACAAAAATCAAAACCGGCGTATCAAACTTAAACAAGGAGGAAACGAATATGTTCTATGATCACGAAGTTGCCACCCGCAAGGGAGAAAAGCTCAGTCTGTCAGAATACAAGGGCAAGGTAGTCCTTATCGTAAATACGGCTACTGGCTGCGGATTCACACCCCAGTATGAGCCGATCGAGAAATTATACATGGAGTATCATGACAAGGGACTTGAGATCCTGGACATCCCCTGCAACCAGTTCGGAGCACAGGCTCCCGGAACCGATGATGAGATCCATGAGTTCTGCACTCTCCACTATAATACCACTTTCCCTCAGATGAAAAAGTCCGATGTAAACGGTGAAAACGAGCTTCCCCTCTACACATTCCTTAAAGCTCAGAAAGGCTTCGAGGGATTTGACGATCACGAACTGAAGTCCGTTCTCGAGAACATGTTAGGTGCTGCCGATCCCGACTGGGCATCCAAGCCGGACATCAAGTGGAACTTCACCAAATTTGTTGTTGACCGTGAAGGTAATGTTGTTGCACGTTTTGAGCCCACCGCCGATATGGCCAAGGTTGAAGAGTGCATAAAGTCTTTATTGTAAGGTGAGTATGGAAAATTTAGCAGAAAAAATAAAGAGCAGAAAGAGTGTCAGGACATTTGACACAAGACCTCTTTCGTCGGAGCACCTGAATGATATCAAAGAGTACATCAGGGACATCCCAAATCCCTTTGATATCCCGGTAGAGTTTATACTTCTGGACGCAAAGGAGTACGGGCTGAGCAGTCCCGTCCTTTCGGGCGAGCAGCTGTATGTGGCAGGCAAGGTCGAAAAGAAGCCGTATGCCGATGTGGCTTTCGGTTATTCCTTTGAAAAGCTCATCATGCACGCCTGGGATCTCGGGATAGGAACCGTCATGATAGGCGGAACCATGAAAAGGGATATGTTCGAAGCGGCTGCAGGAGTAAAGACCGGAGATATGATGCCCTGCGTCAGTCCGCTGGGATATCCCGCAAACAAGAGATCCGTCAAAGAGGTCATGATGCGTAAAGGAGTCGGAGCAGATTCCCGTATTTCACCCGATAAGCTCTTTTTTAAGGATGAATGGGGAAAGGCACTTACTCCGGATGATGAGATGTCCGATATCCTCGAAATGGTAAGATGGGCGCCTTCGGCAGTCAACAAACAGCCCTGGAGGATCATCCTTAAGGACGATATTTACCATTTCTATGAAAAGAAAGACAAGGGCTACGTAAATGAATCGACGGGCGATCTTCAGAAGACCGATATAGGTATCGCCCTGGCCCATTTTGTAATGGGCGTTGAGGATAAAGGAAAGCGTGCGGACGTCACCGTAAGCGATCCGGGACTTAATATCCCGAATGATGCGCAGTACATCGCAAGCGTAAAGATATGCTGATCAAAAGGCCGGTAACCTTTCGGTTACCGGCCTTTCTCATTTCCCCGTAAGCAATCATCCGTATCAGATACGGAAAACCTTTGACCCGTGGGCGGGAAGATCTGTCTTAAAAGTACTTCCGAGTGTATACGTCTTGCCGCTCCAAAGCTCGACTGCGGCTGTATTTTCCGTAACTCCTTCAAGTTCTTCCGGGCCAAATTCCAAACCGGCGTCTTCATCCGACAGGTTAAATACGGCAATATACTTTCCGCCTTCGGAATCATCCGCCATCCATAAAGCGAATTCTCTGCCCGCTATTTCTCTTCTGAATATCTGACGAGCGTTTCTCGAATTCCTGTGCATCCTGAGAACCTGATCGTTGGTGATCAGCTTCATCGTAAAATCATCGAAGCGTGTCATCTCTCCGCCGATCATAAGAGGAGAACGCATGATGCACCAGAGGGTCATCATGGTAATCTGCTCATCTTCCGTAAATGCGGTCCTGTTGTTCGTGTCATAGTCCTGCTTGATCGGTCCGATGGGAAGCATATCCGCATCGGGGTAATGACCCGCACCCGCATGTATGCTCCATTTTTCCGCACGTTCAAACATAGCATACAGAAGTTTCCAGTCATCCCAGAAGTCATCCGTTATTCGCCACATATTGGCAAGCTGCTTGTAGACTTCCGCCTTTTCCAAAAGTGCGGGTCCGGGTGAAAGTGAAAGCACCATCTCCCTTCCGCATGAATTAAGCGCATCCGAGAGCATCTTCATTTCCTCTTCCTCGTGAGGAAGCTCCCTGCAGATGTCGTCGCACTTTATGAAGTCGACACCCCATCCGGCATAAAGCTTAAATATGGAATCATAATATGCCCTTCCGTTCTCATCGGCCTTAGCTCCGTACATATCCGGATTCCACATGCAGATGCTGTTGAATCTTGCCGCATCCCTTGCGGTTTTATCCGTTCCGAGCACGGGAAGATCTCTGTGCACAGCCTGACGGGGGATTCCTCTCATTATATGTATGCCGAATTTAAGTCCGAGGGAATGGACATATTCCGCAAGAGGTGCAAAGCCCTTACCGCCTTCCGCAGAAGGAAATCTGTTCGGAGCGGGAAGAAGCCTTCCGTATTCATCCATGCACAGATCGGCAAAGGGTCTGTACTCATGAGTCGTTGCACCGGGCTCATACCACTGTATATCAACAACCACGTATTCCCATCCGTACTGCTTCAGATGAGAAGCCATGAATTCGGCATTCTGTCTTACTTCCTTTTCCGTTACGGCAGCTCCGTAACAATCCCAGCTGTTCCAGCCCATAGGGGCGATCTTCGGTCTGTACATCCCATATCCTCCTGAATTTATCCCGCCACCCTGACGAGAAGCTTTACGACAAATCCGTCTTCGTTATAGCATTCATATCCTCCGCCCTGTCTTTCCATGTAAGTCCTTACAAGATAAAGACCGAGGCCGTATCCCTGCTTTTCGGCAGTATCCTTACCGCGGTAATATTTCTCACTTACAAGCGGAAGTTCCTCGGGTTTTACTCCCGGCCCGCTGTCCGCTATCCTGATAAAAAGAAAACGCATCTTCTTTCCGGACATGTCAGATATCTCTTCCATTCCGAAACTGACACGTATGTCGGTACCGGCATATTTCCTTGAATTCCCCACCACATTGTCAATGACCTGTTTCATCCTGAGCTTGTCTATGCATACAAGGCATTCGGGAATGTCATTCTCCAGTATGATGTTTCCGTATTCCTGCAGACTCTTTATATGATCCAGCAGGACCTTCGAATCATACTCGGAGGTTTCGATGCGGATCTCCTCCATATCATCCAGCGTAGCCCGGAACACATTCTCCACAAGGCTGTTTATGGTGGAGGCTTTATCGGAAAGCATCGAAACTTTCTCTATCATGGAATCAAGTTCGTCGGAAGAAAGCGTTACCGGACTGCCCTCTGCAAGTGACTTTCTCTTTCTCAGCATCTGGGCATCAAGCACCTCGCATCCTGCCTGAATGGTTGCCACGGGTGTCTTAAGATCGTGACTGAGTTCCGCCACAAGATCACGGTTTGCCTTTCTGGCTTTTATCTCCCGGTCCCTTGAAGCCTTTAGCTGTTCCCTCATCATATCGAAGCTTTCGGTAAATGAGCCGAACAGGTTGCTTTTGCGGACAGGCAGCGGAATATCGAGGTTACCGCCCGCTATCTCCGAAGAAAATCTCTGCATGTCCTGAGCCGGACGGATAAGTCTGAAATAAATAAGCGTAAGCAGGATATATCCGGATGCAGCAAGCGCAGACCAGAAAGCAAACAGGATGGCTAAGATCCTCTTGTTGTCTGCTTCGCGGGCAAGCATCAGATCTTCCCAGATACGCTTATATACCGCCAGTTCTTCGTCACTGTATGAGCCGACTATGACATCACCGTTACCCATTTTTCCAAACAGGTAAATGAGTGCGAGCAGAACTGCCAGCATAAAAACCGTATGAATGATAAACAGTCCCTTGATGTGTTTCATATTTCAAGAATGTATCCCGTTCCCCAGACGGTCTTGATGAACGCGGGGGAATTCGGATCTTTTTCAATCTTCTCTCTGAGTTTCCGGATATGCACATTCAGAGTTCCGTCACTGTAGTATCCGTCTCCCCAGACCTCTTCAAAGAGTCTGTCCTTGGATACGATCGTATTCTTATGATTGTAGAGTGCTTCGAGAAGCGCATACTCCCTGGCTTTGAGCGGTATCCTCTCACCGTGCAGGAGCACGGACATGGTTGAAGGATCAAGCGTCAAGACCTCATCCGCAGGCGGCGCTCCGGCATCCGTCGGTACGGACGCTGCTCCGGATTCGGCGATCCTCTTAAGTGTTACCTTAACCTTGGCAAGCAGCACGGAAAGGCTGTAGGGCTTTTTGATATAATCGTCGCCGCCTATGCTGAGAGCGATAAGTATGTCATCATCACTCTGCCTTGCACTTATGAACAATATAGGCAGTCTGTATTTTTCACGGATCTTCTTGCAGACATCAAAACCGGATCCGTCCCCCAGGTTGATATCCAGGAGGATCAGATCCGTGCTGTTTGACTCAAGGAATCCGTAGCATTCATCGGCAGATGTGACAAAGCAGGTCTTTACTTCGAACATCTCGAAGTATTCCGCCGTCATCCTTGCCAGTTCCTTCTCGTCGTCAACTATAAGACAATTGTAATGCATATACGCTCCCCGATCTTCTTTACATTCCATATAAAGTTTATCATAACGGGAAGTCAGTGAAAACAGGCATGTATCACCGCACTGTCAGTCTTCCGTGATCATTTCCACAGGGTGAAGATGTCTTACCTTTAAACCCGCAAGAGCCGATGAAAGGGCTGCAACAAGTATCATTCCGACAAAGCATATCAGAGTCCACATAACGGGAATGGTGATATCAACCTTCCTTATGGAGAAGATGGAAAAAGCAAGTCTGGTCACGCTTCTTGTCACGTTTCCGGAAAAAAGGATCCCGATCAGTCCGCCCAGGGCTATTGCAGGGATATTGGAAAGCATGATCTGTACTATCAGCTCTTTGCTGCTTCTTCCGAGAGCGTTGCTTATGCCAAGGTCCTTCCACTCTCTCGCCATCTTGGCACGGATGACAAGCGATTCGACGAACACAACTATAAATACGGTGATCATGGTGATGAGTATGCACAGAAGCTTCATGGCAAGAGCCAGCGTACCCGCGGTATCCTTCATTACCTTATCCAGGTCCTGATATGAAAGAGTGATCCCCTTCTCCAGGGCAAGTGCCCTTGCTTCGGATTCGATATCGTCATACGTCACCCCGTCCGGGGCATTTACGTGATAATAGACAGGAAAATCACCCGACCGGATCTTTGAAGCCCCGTCAAAAGTCATATATGCGCTTCTGCCCATACGGTCGATCCTCTGGTGGCTTCCGCAGACAAGATATTCTGCGCTGCTTCCGGCATACTCGATCGTAACAACATCACCGACCTTCAGTCCGAGATCTTCCATAACACCGTTGGTAAGCATGACCTCGTTGGCATTTTCTATCACCCTGCCTTCGATCAGATTGAGATTCTCCACGTTACTTATGTTATCAACGACATTGACATGAACTCCCGTCGAAACACCGCCGAAGGAGATCACAGGCTCGAAATCGGAACACTTTACAACCTTGCTCACACCGTTTAATTCGGCAATGTCATCGGTAAGTCCATCCTCACCGTCGATCCTTGCGGTGGCAATATCCATACCCATAAATCTTATAAGACTGCCGGTATCCTTACCGAAATTCTCAAGTATTCCAAAGCCCGCAAGAGCGGCTATCATCAGGACAGCTGAAATAAAAACTATCAGAAGGTTTCTGCCGGCATTTCCGAAGCAGTCCTTAAGAGACATCACAAGAGGTATGGGCAGAGGAGTTTTTTCAAAGGAGAAGAAATTCCGTTTAAAGTTATGTGACGTAATACCGCCTCTGAGTGCATCCAGCACGGAGATTTTCTTAAGCGAAGAGCTCAGCACTGCGGACAATGCGGCCGACAAAAGAAGAAGTACGAAGATGACACAGATGCCCGGGAAGAAATTGATGCCGCAGGTCCAGGTCAGTCCGAGGATCATGGTGATGACGATCCCGAAGTAACGAAATGAAGCCATGGCCGCGATGATACCGGATAACGATCCGAGGAATGTGACAAATAGTATCTGCAGTGCAAGCGACGTTCTCAGCTCGGTCACGGTATAACCGCATGCTTCGAGTATTCCGGTATTTTTCATGCTCCTGGTTATGAAGTTCCTGATGCTGAAGGATATGACTACAAGTGATATGACAAGAATGATAACGGCAAAAACAAGTATCACCGCCATAAAAACCATTGGCATGAACTGCGCTCCTCCGCGCATCATCTCCCAGTTGATGAGGAGCGGCTCGGGCACCGTGATGCCGGGCTCTGCAGACTTTGCTTCTTCAAGAGATGCTTTATAAGATGCCGATATCTCACCTTCGAGATCATTGGTACTGTATGAAGGATCGTCCGTTCTTCCCTTGTGGATATATCCCCTGATCGCTACGGTGGGATGAGCATCCGCAAATTCATCCATCATCTCTCCCGATACCACGACAGAATATACGGTTATATTGATGGAACTGCTGAAATACGGATCCTCTATAAATCCCGCAACATTAAGATCATAGATATCATCATCCATTTTGATCTGAATGCATGAGCCGATGGGGTACTTCCCCTCAAGGAAAAGAGGAAGCAGTATATCGTCTTTTCCGAATGAATCCACAGGCATATGTATGTCCATCAGTTCCTTGGATTCTCCGTATCTTTCGATCAGGAACTGGTACTGTCCGAATTCTTCCGTTCCCTTCCTGCGGTGCTCGGCTATTGCAATGACGCACGGAGTTTTCTCATATTCCGTTATATGTTCGTTTTCCCTGAACGCATCCTCCGCAGCTTTGTCATCCATCGACATATCCGTGGAATACAAGATCACATGCGCTCCGTGAACGGATTCGAATCTGTCATCAACCACTTTTCCCATCCCGAGAAGGGCAGATGCACAGTCGAAGATAAGAAAGGCGGAAAGAAACGTGAGCAGCATGAATGTGATCATATCGCCTTTTTGTCTCTTGATGTTATTCCGGGCTATCATAAATAATCTGTTCATCTTACCACCCCATCTCCTGAAGGAAATCCTTAAGCCTTCTGTGTCTTTCCAGTGCCCTGTCACGTTCGGGATTGGATTCATCCCTGTAATCTCCGGCATACTCTCCGAGATCGCATTCATCGGAGATAACTCCGTCAGCCAGATATATGACCCTGTTACCGCGTTCCGCAGCCTTGATGGTATGTGTCACCATTACTATGCTCTGTCCGGATCCGTTCAGCTCGCTGAGGATATCGAGAACATTGACAGTGTTCTGCGAATTGAGCGCTCCGGTAGGTTCGTCGGCAAAAAGTATCTCGGGATCGTTGATGACTCCCCTCACAACCGCAACTCTCTGCTGCTGGCCTCCCGATAACTGTGCCGGAAACTTCCTCGAATCAGCCTCTGAGATATCCACTCTCTTAAGAAGTTCTCCGGCCCTTACGGCAACTTCCTTCCTGCTTTTGTTTTTAAGAAGACCGCTTATCATTACATTATCGAGAGCACTCATGCTGTCATGGAGGTAATTTTGCTGAAAAACAAATCCGGCATGATCTCTTCTGAAAAGAGCCAGTTTGTCATTACCGTATTTCGAGATATCCACAGGCTCATCCGATCCGTCCAGATAATAAAGAACCGATCCCAGTGACGGTCTGTCCATTCCGGAAAGCGAATACATGAGTGTGCTCTTTCCGGATCCGGAGTTACCCATTATTACCGTAAAATCTCCTTTGTATATCTTCAGATTAAGATTCTTGAGTACGTGCTGCTGTACAGACTCATTGGAAAATGTCTTTGAAAGTTCCTTAGCCTGCAGAATGATCTTTTTATCCATTTCGTTCCTCCGTTTTGTTTCCTTTGATGATACCAATATAATCCGCAGGTCATTAACAAGTC
Source organism: Lachnospiraceae bacterium (assembly GCA_017964745.1). Classification (GTDB taxonomy): domain Bacteria; phylum Bacillota; class Clostridia; order Lachnospirales; family Lachnospiraceae; genus AC2028. Next base: position 10,085 of record JAGCRJ010000275.1, on the reverse strand, counting down.
TTGAGCAGTACCTTGTCAGTTTCTTAACCGTTTCTTAATTGCGGTGAACACGGAGTGTTCCCGCGTTCACCGGCTCGCGAGCTTTTTGCGCAGCAAAAAAGCGGGACCCTTTGCGGGTCCCGCCTGATACAATAAATATATTAACAGGATCATTCACTCAGATATTTATAAAGCAGTCTGTAAAGTTCCGCCGCTTCCTTCTGAGTCAGGGAAGATCCTTCCGTAGCAAGTTTTCCGGGAATATCCTTGCACTTTTCCTTAAGCGCATTTCCCTTATCGGTAATGCTTATGAGTGTAACGCGCTCGTCTTCTTTTGAACGGGTTCTGGTGATATAGCCGTCCTTTTCAAGATGCTTGAGAAGCGGTGTGAGCGTTCCCGCATCAAGATGAAGAATGCTTCCGAGCTGTCCGACATTCACACTTTCCTTTTCCCAGAGCACCATGAAAACCACATACTGCGTATAAGTAAGTCCGAGCGGTTTCAGATAAGGTGTATATGATGCGACAATCTTTCTGCCGCACGCATACAAAGGAAAACATAACTGGTTTTTCAAAAGAAGCTGTTCATATTCCTGAGCCACTTGCTGATCCTCCTAAAACTAAATAAGTTCTTCAACACACTTATCTATTTTACTCATTTTTTCCGTAGGTTCAAATCTTGCTGCAACATTTCCGCTGCGATCGACCACAAACTTGGTGAAATTCCACTTGATCTCGGGATTATTCTTGTAATCCTTATCGATCTTGGAAAGCATAGCGCTCATTGCAAGAGCTGAGGGACCTTTGCCGAATCCTTCGAATCCCTTCTGCTCCTTCAGATATTTGAACAGAGGGATCGCATTCTCTCCGTTGACATCCGATTTCTTCATCTGCGGAAACTGTGTTTTGTACTTAAGCTGGCAGAACTCATGGATCTCCTCGTCGGTACCGGGGGTCTGTCCCGCAAACTGATTGCAGGGAACATCGATCACTTCAAATCCCTTATCATGATACTTCTCGTACATTTCCTCGATATCCTTGTAATGAGGAGTGAATCCGCAGCCTGTTGCGGTGTTTACAATAAGGACAACCTTTCCTTCATAATCCTTCATTGATATCTCTTCGCCTGCTGCCGATGTAACACTAAGATCGTAAAAACCCATAATTTTCTCCTTTCAAAAAAGTGATCTGCTTATCTTGTGTCCTATTATATTTTATCAAATGTAAGCTGTCAATCATTTTTTTGATAATCTCTGAAAAAGCCCGAATTTTGATATTTCAGCCTTATTGACAGTTTGTTATTATCTGCCTATAAAAATAATTCTTCTTAAATAATGTAAAAAAAGCGCCAAATGTATGCATTTATGGTAAAATAAAGGGGTTCAAAAGCCGATATATACTGTGAAAAGTATGGCTTTTGCGTCAGGGGAACTTATGAGGGAAAAAGTATCACTTTTAAAATCTAACAGAGGTGCCAGTCTGGTGCTGGTATCGGCATTCTGTGTCATCATCATCGGAATCGCGATCACCCTCACTGTGATCAGTTCTCTTCTTTTATCCAAAGCAGGTTCGGTTAAGAGTCAGGGACAGGCTTATGAGCTTGCCACTTCTTTTTCTTCGCGTATCGAAGAACTCATCCTGAACGAATCGGCCGGCGGAAATAAATCCTGCATCGACCTCGATACCTTTATTCCCTTAGGCAATAACGAGGGCGACATCATTCCCACCACATACGGCTTCGACGGCATTCCGGATTCTTCTGTCACCGCACATATATCCAGGGATGCTAGCGACGGACACTACACTCTGACAGTCACCGCGACCGCCGCACGCGAAACATACATTAAGACCACCGAATATACCGGAAGTGCTTCCGGCGGATATACCAGGAAATAAAACTGTATGAATAAAAGATATAACGGCAATTTCATACGGGATAACAAAGGCGAGACACTCGTTGAGATCATGGTCGCTTTCATTGTTCTGATGATAGTGATCGCAGCTTTCACGGGTGCGGTAAATGCCGCAAGCGCATCGCTCAATAATTCCAAAGACATCAGGCAGAGATCCGACAATGATTATGTCGCACTTCACGACTGTCTGAATTCGGAGAATATAAATCACACCCCCGGCTCCGGAAGCAGGAATCCTTCCGCTCCCAAAAGCTTTACCATTACGGGAACCGACGGTGACATTACCCTTAATGCGTACCAATATGAATCGGGTGAGACTGTTTACTGGGTATTCAGATGAAAAAACGGATTTGCTCAAAACCGCATAACAGCCGCAACTCGGGCTTTACTCTTGTAGAGCTCCTGGTATCCATGACACTTACCGCGATATTTGCGACGGCTGTCATCGCGATCATGCCCTCTGCCACCAGGATATTTATGCAGATCCAGGATGCAAGCAGGGCGCAGGTTGTAGCTGATATGGTCGTTGATGCGCTGCGAGAAGAATGTGCCGATTCCTATATTGACGATTATGCATCCGTAAGGATAATCAACGCATCCGATTCGGCCGAAGGAGATAAAGATTTCCTGAAGATATTCGAAAACAATCCCTTGCAGTTCGATAACAGCGGCAATGTGCTTGTGGTCAGAAAATCCTCGGGATACTGTGAAGCCATTTACACCGGAATGACGATCTCGTCATCAAACTATCTGAGCGTCCATAACGATGACAGGAACAACGGAACTCTGAGGGAAGAAAACGGAATATCTTCCAGAGCGGTCTACAGATTTTTCACCGGCGGAATACCTTCCGACGAAACACTCCGGGGATATGTCCATTACGGATATTACATGTGCGGAAAGGAGCCCAAGCCCGTAACCACATCAGGCGGGGTCAAAACGGTGAACTGCATCTTCCCCGCATCCAGATATGATTACACCAATCCCTTTACGACCGATGCTTACAACGGATATACGGTAAAGTTACTCTTTTCCGACCTGAAATATACCGTTCCCTCATACTTTACAGAGGATAACGACTATACGAGAAGACCCGCCAGCGTCATGGTGACCGTTAATGTCTACAAGTCCGGCTATGCCGGTCAGAGTGCGGACAGCCTGCTCTATACGCGCACAGCTCTCCTTGTATTTGCAGAGGATACAACAAAATGATGTTTTCCCGAAAAGGAAAAAAGAATAATTCCGGCTTTACGCTTGTGGAAATGATAGTAGTCCTGGTCGTACTGGGAATACTTGCTTCGGCTGCGGTTTACGGCATCATTTCCTACATCAACCTGACCCGTTACAACAACAATCAGAAAAATGCGGAGACCATTTATCAGTCGGCACAGGCTTCCCTGAATCATATGTCGGAAAACGGAACCCTTGAAGACTGGGCAAAGGCTCTCACGGAGGGCCTCGGAACTCCCGACGGATATGACAGCAACAATCCTGCCGGTGCGGAAACTTCAGATAATATCTACAACAAGGGTTATTTCGATTTCTTTGGCAGCGATACCGATACCGCCTCTCTTCCCGGCCAGTCCGCACACATGAGGTATGCTGTAACATACAGCCCTTCATATACCCCCGGTGCCGGCGACCCCCAGAGCAGATGCATTTACGATCTTATCATTCAGGATTTTAAGGCTACCGATATCCTTAAAGGAATGATCACCATAGAATTCGATGTCGAAAAAGCCCTCGATGCTTCCGGCAAGGTCAGATACAGCGCAAGCGTTTATTCCGTTTTCTTCGACAGTAAGAGAACCTCATGGGATATAGCGGCCAGGAACGGAATCGCCACACTTGTCGTTCCTTTCAGAAGAGAAGAATACAGAAGCGGTACCAGCTTTATCGGATATATAGCGGGTAAGAACGGACAGATGGTTGTGGATTCCGTTTTCGTTCCGGCGGAAGCCGAGGTCGGGGAATTCTCGATCAGAAACGGTGAGACACTGGATCTTACATGGTCACTCAAAACAGAGGGTGAAGCCGTGACCGGAAAGCCGGAGCATATTCACTACACCTTCGCCCTTTACGATGCGGACAAGGATAACATTCTGAACCAAAAGCCGTTCAGTTATCTTGTTGTGAACGAAAACTCGCTGTTCGAAGGCACCCCTTACACTGCGCTATATACTCAAAGCTTCAGTGATCTGCTTAAATTCACCGACAGTTCCAATCAGCTTTATATGGCCAAGGACACGTTCCAGAACGGACTGACCAGAAATTTGGAATTCACAACCCACTCCGACGGAGTCAAGACCTTCACCGTTGTCTATACAAAGGAAACCGTCACTGACAAGCGCGGAATTCCCTTGACCGTTTACAGAGCATCGATCCATACCACAGGAAAGGTCTTTGTCCATAACGTCACAAATCCCGCCACCGATGACTTTAGCTATAACAACTCCTGGAATCAGGTAAGTTCACAGGCGAATTATTACAATTTCCCTCTCACGATATCCTATGAAGTTTATGATGCGTACGGAACCACGATATCCGAAAGACTGTCATATACTCTTTCTTTGGATGCGATGATGTCCAGAAACGCCATTGACTTTGCAACGGGTAATAACGGGACTAATACAAAGCTCTACAATTACAGCATCAACAGGCTTATCAACGGAAACAAAACCTTCATCAAAACCGACGCCCTTCCCGTTAACATGTATGTTTCCATGACCGCGGAAAGCGATAATTTCGGAGCGACGCACGCAGCATATAACGGACCTACGGATTTCAGTTCCGATGTTGTATTTGCCGACCGTGCGCTCGACGATCCGGTCTATTACGTATCCGAAGGAAACTACGCCTACAGACTGGGTGCCGCATACCGCGAAGCCGGTGCGGGGCACGCTGTCGTCAATACATATTTCGGAGATCTCGATAAAGGCAGTGACGGAACAAAGCCCACCTCCGTAAATGAAAACGGATCATCACACCTGCATCAGAATTCCGTCATAACATGCTACCGCCATCTGTACAATATCCGTATGCTGGACACTCACTTAGGCTACGATCATTATAACTACAGCATAGTAAGAGATCTGAACTGGTACACGATAGATAAATCTCTCGGACATGAAAAGTATTACAGTGAAGTGGTGGTCTATTCCGCAATGTCCGGCAACAGAACATTGTACAGGTATTCACCTGTTCCGATCCCCGCACCGTCGAACGATCCGAACAGCAGATCATTGTATGGAGATAACCTTGCCGTAGTATCCTTCCCGACTCTTAAAGATTTCAATGTCAAGTCAACACTCGTCACGAAAAACGATCCCGGTACCGGAGAAGCTTTCGTCATCAACAATGTACAGATGAGAATGGCATCGTTCTTTGACAAGAACGAAAACGCAAACAACCTTTTCGGATACGGACTGATCAATGTCAATCACGGAACCCTCATCAACATCCGTGCAAACGGACTAACGCTCCTGATGGATAACCAGCCGGAAGGTTCTCCCGATGACAGAGCAGCTATTGCAGCTGCAGTTGAGTTAATGCGTTCGGGTGAAATGGATTCGACCGAAGTGCTCACTTTCCAGGGAAGTAAACCAATAGGCGGCCTGGTCGGAACCAATATAGGTACGATCGGTTCGGATGAAAATCTCCCAGTGGAGGAAAACACGATCCGATTCAGTAACTGTATAACAACAACATTGTATAGGGACGGATCCGGAAACTGGCATCTGCACAGGCTTTCCGCCAGTGCGGGAATTGTCGGTGATAACGGTGGAACAGCGATTGGCGGTACCCATGATGGTTATATGTACGGACACATAGAAGCTACGGGGCATTTCGTGTCCGCAAACCATCTGGATGTAGGAAGCGTTGTCGGTTATACCAGGTCGGACATAGATGCTTTCATACGTGTCGACAACAGGGAAAGTGATTCGGACAAGATCATCGTCGATCTCGGATCCGTATCATCCATGCTTTATTGCACAACAGATGCGGTCGGAGGTGCGATCGGAAGCACCAACGAAGGAGCCAATCTCCGTCAGGGTCCCGGACTGGCTACACTGACCGTTACAGACAACGGAAGCGGAGTCATTGCCATAGCCGAAGATCCTCTGTATAACAGCCCGAATATATTAAACAGACATGAATATGCCGTAGATGTATATCTCGATGAGAATTCTTACATAATATGCAAGACCGATGAAAAGTCCAAGGATATCAACCGCGAAGCCGGTATAGGCGGTGCGGTAGGACGAATCAGAAAATATGGCGGAGGCGACCTCAGCATCCATGTGGTCAACCATGGAGTGATAGCTTCATCAAAAGGAGAATCATATGTAAAGAATCTCGGCGGTGCAGTCGGGATCATATGGGAGGGTTCTGTTTCCAATGCTTACATATCCGTTATAAATTCAACTGACAGCCGGATAGGAACGTATAACGGAACAGATGCTTACGGATACGCTCATACCACCGGCGGTGCAGTAGGCAAGATAAAAGACCTCGCCCGAAATGATGATACAAGTAATATCATCATCTCCTCTTCCAATAGCGGAGTGATTTTCGGTGACTGTACAATTAACGGACATCTCGGCCAGCAGTTAAACGGCAACAATTGTGATAAGAACACCGGTGGTATCGGCGGTGCGGTCGGTGCGATAACCGGAGCCCAGAACACCATACCCATCCTTAATATCCGTGCTTACAACAACGGTATCCTTCGCGGATATACCACCTCCAAAGATCCCGAGGAGTCCGCATACAAAAACGTAGGTGTCGGCGGAACCGTAGGTTATGTACAGTATTTACCCAAATCCGGAAATATTTACTGCTTACTGGCACAGGGTAAAGAGATCCGTGCCGAAGGCAACAATGCCGGAGGTGCAATAGGTTCGCAGACCGGTATCCTTTCGAATCCCGGGACAAGCTTCATGCATATCACCGCAGATCTTCAAAACGGTTCTTCCGTGGTATCAACTGCTTTCAATGCAGGCGGCGCAATAGGAAATGCATACAACGTAACTTCACGCATGCAGATACGTACGATCATTTCCGGTACCGTAAACATAAAAGCCATGGCAGATGCAGGCGGAACCTGCGGACTGTATCGCACAGGTGAAAACTCTGCAGATTCCGAAGTCATCCTGCAGCAGGGAACCGGCAGCTCATTCCTCTACGTAAAGGCATACAGGGAATCGGATAATTCCTACAATGCCGAAAACGAAAATGCGGGCGGTCTGATCGGCAATATCATAAACGGTGCCGGAGAAATAAAAACAGCATTCACGCTTCCGGCTCAGGCAAGCGGCAATACGGTTGTCATAAATGTGGAAAGCTTCAATAATGCAGGCGGAATGATAGGCCGCATATATACCGAAAGATCCGTCAATCCCGAAATGACCGTCACGCTCCATCCCATGACGAACATCAGGGCCATCAACGATAATGCGGGCGGATGCATAGGCTTTTTTGAACAAAAGGGAAATCAGTTCAGATCAAATGTCACGGTACAGGATTCTTCCATCGAATCGGCATACACTCCCGTGATACAGGCAGGAAATTCCAACGCGGGTGGTCTGATAGGCGGAAGCAAAACGAGTGCAACCTTTACAGGTGCGCTGCTTCTCGATTCGGCAAACCTTGCTGTCATCGCGAAAAATAATGCCGGAGGATGTATCGGAAGTCTCAGGGAAATACCCGGATCTAAGCCCAATATGAACGGCACGATCACCGTAAATGCAAAATCGGTTCTGAGACAGAATTCAGTTACCCCTTCATGCATTGTAATCTCCGCATCGGATACGACCGGTGAAAACTTCGGCGGAGTCATCGGATACGCATACAACTCAAATATTTACGGAGCCGTGACTGTTAATTCCGAGATGATCGTGATCTCAGGAGTCGATAACGTAGGCGGATGCATAGGCATGATGGAGAAGGGTAATTTCTCCACAAACGCCAGCTACACTCTCAACGGAACCGGTGCTGCAATATCCGGCAACAATAATGTCGGCGGATGTGCGGGATATATATCCGAAGTCGGTAACGTTTCGAATAATATACTGTTCAACGGTGAATCCTGCAGCATATCATCCCGAAGCGGATATACCGGTGCCGGCGGATGTGTTGGAAAGATCTACAACTGTAAGTTACAGAACTATTCGCATATTCAATTCAACGGAAAAGACACAACCATAACAGGCGGCAATGATGTCGGAGGCGTTATCGGTCTGATGACATCTGACAATTCAAGTTTGTCGGACAACAATACAAAATGTACCTACAGCGGAGAATCCTGCACTGTAAACGGAGACGAAAACGTCGGCGGATGTGTGGGACGGTTGAACGGTTACCAGAACAAAGCAACGATAACATTCTCTCCCATAACCGCATGTACCGTAAGCGGAAACAATAACATCGGCGGATGCTTCGGTAATGTCACCGCAGGCAGCAGCGATCCTTTTGCCAAGAGACCTGTCGTTTCACTTGCTAACTGCAGTGTCAACATAAACGGTTCAGGCTGCACCGGCGGAGTCATCGGAAGACTTCAGGGCGGCAAGACCTACCTGGGTTCATCCGTAACTCTGGATAACTCAACATACACTGTAATATCATCAAACAGCGCCGCAGGCGGACATATCGGATATATTACCGGAACGGTCGTCGGAACCGGAGCAGAGCTTTATATCACCTGCAACAACGGATCAGGATTTAATATCACCGGAAAAGGCTCCGGAGGAATGATAGGTCAGGCAGATTCGAATGTATCCGCCAAGAAGATGGTAATAACCATAACCGGTTCATCGGTAAACATAAATGCAACGGGAACCGATTCAGGAGCCGGTGCTCTCATCGGAGTCAATACCGCGACATTTACCGGCCCGAATGAGAATACATCAATTGCTAACGGATCGGGACTCAATATCTCTGCGGAAAACGGATATGCGGGTTACATCATCGGAATAAACTTAAACACCGGCCTATTCCAGGGCAACAACAAGACCTACACTCTGAATGCCACTATAGGTAATTGCAAGAATTCATCCGAAGAACCCAAGGATAAAGTGATCGGACTAAACAGCGGCACTCAGAGGCAATATAAATATACCGTAGACGGAACAACGTATACCGTAGCTTAAGATAACAGGGACATATTATATGGAAGACCTGACAGGCAATTCTTCAAAAACCACATTCTATGTCGAATCCTTCCCGGATAAGATAAAGCGCTTCGCATGGATCATTGTAGTGATAGCACTGATCATCGGCGCGATCATCATCTGGTCGGGAATAGGTTCGGGTGCAAGAACCGCGATGGATCATGCCAAGGATGTACGTCTGGCAATGAAGATGGTCGCCATGGAATATTACGGCGGAAAGGTATCAATATACGATCCTTCATCAGAAAGCGGACTGACTGACGAAGCACTTGCCAAGATCGGTAACGTGGCTCCCGTAAAGGGCGAGATCACACTCACCGGATGGGATGAAGAAAACAACATTCCTCTTTCATTCACTTACAGGGAAGGCCGGTACCTGGTCGAATACAGGGATATCGGATCCGGTGACGGAACATACGGAATGAACGGAGACTGGAGCGTGTACTACAACTTCAAGGTTCTCGAATATACAGCGGGGGATTAACCGAAAGACTATGGCTGAATACAGATACACGGCACAAAACGAAAAAGGAAAACAGATCAAGGGAAAGATTTCCGCGTCCGACGAAAGAGAGATAAGGAAAAAACTTCAGGACAAAAACCAGACTCTTCTCTATTACGAAGAGATCGCCAGAAAAGTTGCCCTCAAGCCTCTCAAGAAATCACAACTGTCAGATTTCTGCAGACAGATGGGTGAGCTCATAAAATCGGGTATATCAATACTCAGGGCTCTTGAGATCGAAGGTGCGGACGAGTCCATCACTCCTTACGAGAAGGAACTCTATATGAGACTACGAGACAGAGTTGTACAGGGTGTCGCTCTGTCCACAGCAATGAGTGAATTAAATCCCGCATTTCCTCCTCTTCTCGTCAACATGTTCCGTGCTGCAGAAAGCTCAGGAAACCTTGACAGCACGGCGTTAAGGCTTGCCGTTCAGTACCAGAAAGAAAACGAGCTTGAATCGGAGGCAAAGAGTGCACTGACCTATCCCAAGATCCTTGCGGGTCTTATCGTTCTCGTTGT
>JAGCRJ010000274.1 GCA_017964745.1 Lachnospiraceae bacterium | reverse complement strand
GGTAGTGATCCACGGAATCTATGAGATGTGCATAAAGACACAGAGCATAGAAGTCATGATACTGTTTTCAGTTTATATTGTGTTCATGATCGTGGCTGCAGTCGTGATCTTCCGTAATTCCCGGAATGCCGATTCCGAGATTCCCTGGGGCAATACCGACATAAAGGAAGGCGACGAATTTGAGATAAACGTAACCGATCTTCTCCATAAGAGCGATAAAGCCGGAAAGGAGGCAGATAATGAAGGTTAAGTGTAATTACTGCGATCAGCTGATCGATGATAATCTTAATTACTGTCCCTATTGCGGAGGATCGATGCCTACCGCGAACCGCACCGCATCCGACCAGCCTAAGACGATAGAAGAGCTTAAGGCCTGGTATACCGCTCATAAGCTTCCGCCTGAGAACATAACAAGATTCTTCATCGGTAAAGACATCAAAGAGCCCAAGGCATTCGGTATCTACAAGAGCCAGACCGGTGATTTTGTCGTATACAAGAACAAGGCTAACGGAGAGAGAGCGATCAGATATCAGGGCTCCGACGAAGGCTATGCGGTCAACGAACTGTATCAGAGACTGAGAGCCGAGATAGCGGACCAGAAGGGCCACGCTGCCGAAAAACGCAGCGCTCAGCCTTCAAGGAGCACTCCGAGTCGCCGCAAGGGATCGGGCATAGGAAGCATACTCGGTTTCTTCTTTCTGACACGTTTCGGTATTACCCTGCTTGTCGTTCTGGTAGTATTCCTGATTGCGATATTCGATAATTCTCCTTCGAGAGGATATTACCGCTATAACGGTGATGACTATTATTATCAGAGCGGATCCTGGTATTCATACGATCCCGCATATGATTCCTGGGACTACATGTCCGACAGCGATTTCCTTGACGATATCATCTATGATGATACTGCGGATGACTACCGCGTTTATGATCACAGCGGAACTGATTTCGAGGATACCTCATGGTATGACTCGGGAAGCAGTTCAAGTTATGACAGCAGCGATTACAGCTATGATTATGACTGGGATTCCGACAGCTCATGGGATTCATACGATTCCTGGGATTCGGATTACTCAAGCTGGGATTCCGATTGGTGATAAGTGTCGTTTTCTGCAATAATCCGCCGTTTTCTGCAAAATATGTTTTCTTTTTGAGACATATAGGGGATAATCCCCATTAGTCGACCGTATCTTATGATAGGGCGGGTTATATATATGTCTCAAAGTAAAGGCAAAGTATTCCTATTTCCGAAGCCGATTCCGGGATAGGGATATTTTGCTTTTTTGTTGCCTTTCTTTGTTATAAGATAATTATGTATTGTGTAAGGAACGGCATAAAAGCCTGGTGAGGGGAGAATATAATGGAAACCGGCATTATCGTATTTTTGGCATTTGTTTTTTTGGCACTGACAGTATTGACCGTTTCATCGATCGTATATTATATCCGCTTTTCTCCAAAAGATGCGGAAAAAACAGATGCAGAGCCTGTCATATACGAGGAACCGGACAGACCGGCACCCTTGATCGCCGGTAATGATGATTGGAATTCGGGATTCGATGAAGAAGGTGCCGGCAAAAAGCGCAGGAAGCCGGTAAGAGGCTTTCGAGACAGGTTATTCAAAAGCATAATCGTTCTCGTGACTTTGGATGTATTATTTGTGGCCATAGTAATATGCTTTGCTGCGGGGATCATCGGCACAGATTATCGTAAGAATGAAAAGCTCAATGACGGAGGCTGCGAATGGGTTGAAGAGGATTACAGTATTATCGGCGACGGAGTGATCTATGACGAAGGCGGGATCAGGATCACGGTTTCAGGTATATACGCTGTTCCGGGTCTTGTTCCCGGTGAGGATCCGTGGCCTGCCGGTGTGGTAAAGGTCGGATTTATCGTGGAGAATTATTCCGGGAAGAATGTTGATATAAGGGTTACGTGTAATTCGATCAACGGAGTTGCGACATCATTAAGCTATTTTTACATGATGGGCAATTTCAAAAAGAATACGACCACTCAGGTGTATGAGGATATTTTTGCATATATTCCGGGATACGATATAAGTCAGATGGTGATTGATGAGGTTCTGATATACTCCTTAAAATACGAATGGATCGCCGGATCCGAAAAACCCGTATTCATCAACACGACTGCGGAGGTAACGGTTCCGGACCCCGATCTGACCGGGTATCATCCCATATTCGAAAATGATGCATTTATGATATATGCCTGCGAGAATACGGACAGGTTCCACGAAGGCTACACGCTGTATCTGGAGAACAGATCCGATATGAATTATACGGTCGATATAGAAGGGATGGCCGTAGACGGAAAGGGGGTCACGGGAGAAGGAATATACGATTCCCTCATACCCGCGGGAAACATTATGTACACATCACAGATCTACAGCTATGATTCGGTATATGACACAGCTTCCCCTTATAAAAGGGAAGTGATGCTCAGTCTTTCCTTTAAATGCCTCGATGATGCAGAGGAGAGTTTTTCTACGGGATTTATGCCGCTCAACTGAAAGGATTTTGGAAACCTCTAATGAAAGAAAGAAAAATGATACGTCTGTCACAATCCATACGTGAGTGCCTTCCGGAAAGAAATCCTTCGGGTCACAAGGGAAATTTCGGAAAAGCATTCATCTATTCCGGAAGCTTCGGAAGTGCGGGCTGTGCGATCCTTGCGGGACGTGCCGCATACAGGACCGGCGCGGGAATGGTCAGGATATCGTCACCCGAATGTAACCGCATCATTATCCAGACTGCCCTTCCCGAGGCTCTTTACGATACGGGTTCCTTTGCCGGAAGGATGCATATACTGGGTAAATGGAGCGATGTGTATCTTGCCGGTCCCGGGATAGGAACGGATGCCGAAGCAATCTCACAGCTTGATGCCCTGATGAACGGGAGCGGATCAAAGCCCCTCGTACTCGATGCAGATGCACTGACGATCATCTCCTCGGATGCGGGCAGGTATCTTTCGGATGACTTAAGACGAATGACCGCGGAGGGAAGACAGATAATACTTACGCCCCATGAAGGCGAGCTTCACAGACTGCTTAAGATAGTTCCGGATGCACCGACTGACGGAGACAGACTGTCGCTCGGCATGGCGGTATCCGAATACTTCGGATGCACCGTTGTCGCAAAGGGTGATGTGACTTATACGATCACACCCGGGGAGGACATTGTCTGCAATGATGACTGTGGCAATTCCGGAATGGCAACCGCCGGAAGCGGGGATGTCCTTGCGGGGATCATCACGGGACTACTTGCGCAGGGCCTTGATGCGCATGCAGCGGCTTCACGCGGAGTAAGGATCCATGCTCTTGCGGGTGACAGGGCGGCGGAGGCAAAGTGCGAGCATGCACTCATGGCCGGAGATATCGCGGAGTACATATTTTAAACAGAGGTGTAATAGGGGGACGGTTCCGGTGTTTCGGAAGTTCTTCGAAACACCGGAACCGTCCCCCTGTTTCACCTGATCTGAGCATATGAGAATAGATAAGTTTCTTGCCGACAATTCAATAGGGACGAGAAAAGAGATCAAGGCATTCATAAAAGCCGGAAGGGTTCTTGCAAACGGTGAACCCGCAAACGATCCGGGAATGCATATAGATCCGGCGAAGGACGAGATCTCCTTTGACGGACGCACGATCGAATATGAGAAGTTCCACTACTACATGCTCAACAAGCCCGCGGGAACCGTATCGTCCACAAAGGAAGGCTCATCGGTAACGGTTACAGAGCTCCTTTCGGATGAAGGCGTGAAGAATCTTTCACCGGTGGGAAGACTCGACAAGGATACGGAAGGCCTGCTCCTTCTTACGGACGACGGAGAACTTCTCCATGACCTGATCTCACCGAAGAAGCATGTCGGAAAGGAATACCTGGTCATTACCGAAAAACCCGTATCGGCTGATGATATGAAGAAGCTGGAAGCAGGCGTTGACATCGGAGATGATAAGCTGACGCTTCCCGCCAAGGCGGAGATGAAGGATGACGGTCTGCATCTTACGATCACCGAGGGCCGTTTTCATCAGGTAAAGAGAATGCTCGAAGCCGTTGATAACAGGGTGACATATCTCAAGAGACTGAAGATGGGAGAGCTTGCCCTCGACCCGTCGCTCAAGGAAGGGGAATACAGGAAACTTACCATAGCAGAACTTGCACTTATTAAAGCCAAAAGTGGTCAATAATTTACTGTTTTTTTGCGGATAAAAGTGTTATTATGTTCGGGTCGGACCGGGAAACCCTTCCGGCGCACAATCAAATACTTGGGGTGCTTAACTTAGCTGAGATCGGGAAAAGTCCCGAAACCCAATGGAGCCATACGGCTCCTGCAACTTGATCCGGGTAATGCCGGCGTAAGGAGGAAATGTTATGTTTTGGAATGCAGAAGACGGTTACTATGTAATGGGGGCAGGCGGATATGTCGTGCTTGTCGCAGCCCTGCTCATCGCTCTGGTGCTCATCGGAGTCTTCAGAGGCAGGAAGAAGGACGCAAAGAGTAAGTTCTCCGTTAAGACCGTCACATTTGCGGGTGTATCGATAGCACTTGCGTTTGTTCTTTCTTTCGTAAAGCTCTATCATCTTCCCTGGGGAGGATCGGTCACACTTCTTTCAATGTTTTTCGTTGCGTTTGTAGGATATCTGTACGGCCCCGGCGTAGGCTTTGCTGCGGCATTTGTTTACAGCATCCTTCAGTTCATCCAGGGAGGCGGCGGCTCTTATATGCTTTCCCCTCTTCAGGTAATGTGTGACTACTTCCTTGCGTTCACCGCACTCGGTGTAAGCGGATTCTTCAAGGGAAAGAAGAACGGACTTATCATCGGTTATATCATTGCTGTAATATGCAGGGGTGCGTTCCATGCACTCGGCGGATATCTCTTCTGGATGGATTACATGCCTGAGGATTTCTTCGCACCTGCGGTATATCCCATACTTTACAACTATGCTTATCTGATCCCTGAGATGATCCTCACTGTTATCGTGATCATTCTCCCTCCCGTAAGGAAGGCTATCGAGAGAGTAAGGAACATGGCAGATCAGATGTAAAATCATCTGAGATATGAACAGAGAAAAAACAATTGTCAGGACAAGTTTCATAGGCATCATCGCAAATGTGATCCTTTCGATCCTTAAAGCGGTGATTGGATTTGCGAGCGGTTCGATAGCTATCGTGACCGATGCGGTCAATAACCTTACCGATGTGATGAGTTCCGTCATCACGATCATCGGAGCAAAGGTTGCCGTAAAACGCCCTGACAAGGAACATCCGCTTGGACACGGCAGGGCTGAGTATATCAGCGCTGCCGTTATTTCCGTTCTTGTTCTCTATGCCGGCGTTACGGCGATAATTGAATCCGTAAAGAAGATCGGCAATCCCGGCGAGATCTCATATGATACCGTACAGATAATCATCCTGATCCTGGCGGTCGGAGTGAAGATCGCATTGGGCATTTATGTCACAGCTGTCGGAAAAAAGGTGGACTCCGATGCACTTGTCAATTCCGGCAAGGACGCACTCGGTGATGTGCTCACGTCATCCGCCACCATCGTTGCGGCATTTGTATTTATCTTTGCCCATGTTTCGATAGAGGGCTTTGTCGGTATCCTGATAGGATTCTTCATCATCAAGGCGGGACTTGATATGCTCACCGAAACACTCGGCGATATCATCGGAAGAAGACCCGATTCCGAACTGACCGGCAAGATCAAGGAAGCCATCTGTAAGTTTGACGGAGTGTACGGAGCTTACGACCTGATCCTCCATAACTACGGTCCGGAAAGATATATGGGTTCGGTCCATATCGAGATCGATTCTTCCAAGAGTGCGGATGAGATAGATATTCTTTCCAGAAAGATCACCCATACCATATATGCGGAATACGGCGTCATCATAGAAGCTGTCGGTGTGTATTCGAGGGACGATACCCATCCTGAAAGCTCCGCCATGAGGGACAGGATCTCCGAGATCATTTTTTCACATGATAAGGTTCTCCAGATGCACGGCTTCAGGGTTGATTTTGAGAACAAGCTGATCCTTGCCGACATAATAATAGATTTTGAAGCTGCCGACAGGGAAGCTTTGTATAATCACATCGTCGGAGATATCGCCGAAGCGTATCCCGATTTCACCGCACGCATCGTTCTCGACATCGATGCATCCGATCTGTAAAAGGGAGGTTTACCCATGCCCGCAAGATTTGTGGTTGATTCAGAAAAGCCCAACGCTCTGGTCACAGGAGCTTCGAGAGGAATAGGAAGAGCCATCGCCGAGGCACTTGCAGCGGACGGCTATGATCTTATACTTACCTGCAAGAATTCCATAGGCGAGCTTGAGAAATTCGCTTCATACCTGGAGGAAAAGTATTCCGTCAGTGTATGCGCTGAACGTGTCGATATGTCTGTTTCCGCTGACGTGCGCGAACTCTTTGAAGGCATCACCGACCTTGATGTCCTTGTAAACAACGCCGGCATATCCTATGTCGGACTCCTTCAGGATATGACTGACGAAGCCTGGGAGGATGTTATAGGAACGAACTTAAGCTCCGCATTCTATACCTGCAGATGCGCGATCCCTATCATGCTCAGAAATCATTCCGGAAGGATCTTCAATATCTCTTCCGTATGGGGTAATGTCGGAGCTTCCATGGAGACCGCTTATTCCGCCTCCAAGGGCGGACTCAACGCTTTCACCAGGGCTCTTTCCAAGGAACTTGCACCCAGCGGCATTTCCGTAAATGCGATCGCATGCGGTGTGATAGATACCGATATGAACGCCGTCTTTTCCGAGGAGGACATGGACGCCCTGAAAAAGGAAATACCCGCGGACCGTATCGGAAGTCCGGAGGAGGTTGCCTCTCTCATAGTTCAGCTTCTCAAGACTCCTTCTTATATGACGGGCCAGATAATCACGCTTGACGGCGGCTGGACCTGATCTCTGACGATTAACTCCATATTATGCTAAAAACTGCTTAAATATTGTTTTTTACCCCTGTTTATCGTAAAATATTTATAGTTATGCGATGGTCTTCATAACGGTGAATCGTATCTTAAAGGAGTAAGCCTATGTTAGGAACTCTGATACCGCTTTTTGACGGTGGAACACAGGTAAAAGCATATTCCGTATTTGCTCAGAAGTATAATTCCTGGCTCAATCCCAGTATGCTCGGCACCGGAAGTCTTGACGGAGCGGGAACCGTACTTGGAATAGAACTTGTCGAAAGCATGGGAATGCGTACCCTTACGGATGACAAGGCTGTCTTCGTCGAAGTCTCGAATGTATCCCTCTTTTCCGATATAGATGAACAGTTTAATGAGCCCCACGACAAGCTCGTTCTTCTTTTTGATTACAATGTCGTTCCCGAGGAGCTGTATGTAAACAGACTTAAGGAGCTTAAGGCATCGGGCTACAGGCTCGCGATCAGAAAGCTTGCGGTAAAGCAGTTTGAAGAATATAAGCCCGTCCTTAACCTTGTCGATTATGTATTCCTCGATCACAAGAAGATCGATATATCCAAGGCAAAGATCTATTTTGAGAAGGTTTATCCCAATGTTTCGCTCGTTGCGGTCAACGTCAACACCCAGGAGGATTACGACGCGCTCACCGCAGGCGGCGGATATAACCTTTACGAAGGAAAGTTCTTCAAGCTTCCCGTTATAGCCGACGATAAGGATGTAAGCCCGATGAAGGCTACATATATCGAGCTTCTCAATATCGTAAACGATTCCGATTTCGATCTTGATAAGGCGGCGTCAGTCATTGAGCACGATACGGCACTTGTAATCTCGCTTCTTGCGATGGTCAACCGTATGACCGTCAATTCCGGTATCTCGACCGTAGGGCATGCGGCGGCAATGCTCGGTCAGAAAGAGTTAAAGCGCTGGATCAACACGGCAGTCACCAAGGAGCTCTGTGCCGACAAGCCCGGTGAGATTACAAGGATCTCGCTCATCAGGGCAAGATTTGCCGAGCTGCTTGCTCCGGTATTCGGACTTGCTGCAAGCTCATCGGAGCTTTTCCTGATGGGACTTTTCTCGGTACTCGATGCGATGCTCGACAAGCCCATGAAGGATGCACTCGATCTGGTCAAGGTCTCCAAGGATATCTCCGGAGCACTTCTTGACGGAACCGGCAAATATGCTCCCGTTCTCGATTTCATAAATGCATATGAAAATGCCAACTGGTCAGAGGTATCCAGACAGCTCATCCTGAAGAATGCGGAGGATTCCGCGGTATACGATGCATACACCGATTCACTCAGGTGGTTCAGGGATCTGTTCTACGGCAAGGACAGTTGATCATGATATAACCAAAGGCCGCGCCTTGATGAGGTGCGGCTTTTTATATATTACGAAGGTGAAATAATGGACATAGAAACATTACGTCAGGCGATAGACAAACTCTATGAAGAAGGAAGAGCGCCCGAAGCCGAAAGACTCATGCTCGAGGTTGCGGCCGTGGCTGCGGACGAGGGTGAGGATGCGCTGCTTCTTCAGATACTCAATGAGCTGATAGGACATTACCGTGAGACGGGCGAGTGGGACAAGGCTTTCGAGATCTCCGACAGGGCGATAATGATCGCGGGAAGACTGTTCCCCGAATGC
>JAGCRJ010000273.1 GCA_017964745.1 Lachnospiraceae bacterium | reverse complement strand
TGTTGACATATCCGCTGTAAAGTTCCATTTAGAATAATCCTGCGGGCATTCCGTTAAGTCCGCCCATTATCTGTTCTCCTGCGGCATCAGCCTTGTCCATGGCATCCTTGATCGCCGCAAGGATCGAATCCTGAAGGGTTTCGACATCATCGGGATCGACGATATCCTTGTCGAGCTTTATATCAAGAACATCTCTCTTTCCGTTGATCCTGACAGTAACGGCTCCGCCGCCGGCTGTTCCTTCGAACTCCGTACTCTCAAGTTCCTTCCTGCCTTCTTCCATCTGACGCTGCATGCGCTGTGCCTGCTTCATCAGGTTGGCCATATTACCGGGCATTGCTCCTCCGGGAAATCCGCCGTGTTTTGCCATTTAAATCTCCTCCGTGTTTTCTTCAGTATCTATCGGTACATTTACGGTACCGGGTTTTACTATGTTCCTGAGGTCATACAGACCGCCTTCGAATATCTCGTCGCTCTCCGTGTTCTTAATGACAAAGTCCACGGATGAACCGGTATGATTTTCGAAGATCTCGGAAAGCTCCCTGTGCTGCGCTTCGTTGTTAAGCAGCCTTGCCGCCATGTCATTCGCGGGGAAATACAGCACAAGCTGCCCCTCATCCGAAAGCACCGGCTTACAGTTTCTGATCATTGCGGTATCGTTGCCGCAATCCGAGATGACCTTCGGCCAGTTTTCTATGAGCTTTCTGATATCGTCGGGAAGAGCCTTCGGTGCTTCGGGCATCTTCACATCGCTTCTGATGACCGTCTCTTTGTCGGCACCGGAAGCCTGTCCGGAAAAGGAAACAAAATTCCCTTCCTCGATCCGCTTCTCCAGTGCGGCAACCCTGTCCGTCAGTGACTCGGGATCCTTGATCGCCATTCTGGGCTCACAGCATCTTATGAACGCAATCTCGACATGTACTCTTTTCTGGGATGCATATCTTATCTGCGAGATGAGCTCGGAGAATACCCTTATGTATCTGATAACACTGTCGAGCTCGGACATTCCCGCATCTTCGCGGAGCCTGACCATATTTTCTGTGGAGATGTCGATCATCGATGCCGTATCGGGCGATGCGATGATCAGCATTATGTTCCTCAGATACCAGACAAAGTCCGTAACGAACTGTGTAAGTTCCTTGCCCTGTGATGCCATCTCGTCTATGATTCCGACGCATCCAAGGGTATCGCGGTTGATTATTCCCCTGAAAAGCCTGCTGAAAACTTCCGTATCGACCGCTCCGAGAACCTCGAGAGTCTTATCGTATGAAAGCTCTCCTTCCGACTGGAATGCTATTGCCTGATCAAGGAGCGAGAGTGCGTCTCTCATCGAACCGTCGGCTTTTCTTGCGATATAACGGAGCGCCTTTTCGTCCGCACTTCTTCCTTCCGCTTCCATCAGTTCCTGCATTCTGGAGCAGATGGTATCTATACCTATCCTCTTGAAATCGTAACGCTGGCATCTGGAGAGGATGGTGGCCGGAAGCTTGTGCACTTCCGTTGTGGCCAGTATGAATATCGCCCACTCGGGCGGCTCTTCCAATGTCTTAAGGAGCGCATTGAAAGCGGAGTCCGAGAGCATGTGTACCTCGTCTATGATGTAGACCTTGTACTTTCCCAATGTGGGGCGGTAGTTCACCCCTTCTATGATGACCCTTACATTATCCACGCCGTTATTGGATGCCGCATCGATCTCATACACGTTCAGTGAGGATCCGTCTGCTATGGATCTGCAGGAATCACATTCACCGCAGGGGCCGTTCTCCGTGGGATGCTCACAATTGACCGCACGTGCCATGATCTTGGCAATCGAAGTCTTACCCGTTCCCCTTGTTCCGGTGAACAGATAGGCATGTCCGACCCTTCCGCTTGCCAGCTGGTTGCGGAGAGTCGTCACTATATGATCCTGACCCCTGACCTGTGAGAGGTCCGTGGGACGGAATTTTCTGTAAAGAGCTGTATATGACATTTATCAATCCCCGAAACAGATTCCGGTAAGCTTTGCTTCCTTGATGATGGTGGCATCGGGATCGAGATATTTGAGCTTGCCCGCAACCTCATCGAGGGGAACCTTCACTATTTCCCTGTTCCTGTAGCCGACCATGAATCCGTATTCGTTATTAAGTATGAGTTCTCCGGCTTCGGCACCGAGTCTTGTCGCAAATACCCTGTCATAAGGGCAGGGGCTTCCGCCGCGCTGTGTATGTCCGGGAACGGTTACCCTTACCTCGCGGCCGGTCTTTTCAAGGATCTGATCCGCTATCTCGTATGAAACGGAAGGATACTTGGACTTTTCATCGGCCTTCTTGCGGTCTTTCTTGGACATCTTGGCCTTCTGCTTGGAGACCGCACCTTCCGCTACCGCGATGATGGTAAACTTGCTTCCACCGTTTTCTCTTTCTTCGATCTTGTCCACGATCTTGTCGATATCGTAAGGGATCTCGGGGATCAGGATGATGTCCGCACCGCCTGCCATTCCGGCATTGAGCGTGAGCCATCCGACCTTGTGTCCCATTACTTCGACTATGAATACTCTTCCGTGCGATGCCGCGGTTGTATGAATGCAGTCGATAGCCTGAGTTGCGATATCAACCGCACTCTGGAAACCGAATGTCATATCGGTACCCCAGAGATCGTTGTCGATGGTCTTGGGAAGAGTGACTATGTTGAGGCCTTCCTCGCTGAGAAGATTGGCCGTCTTGTGCGATCCGTTTCCGCCGAGAACAACGAGGCAGTCAAGCCTTAACTTGAAGTAGTTCTGCTTCATCGCATCGACCTTGTCGATTCCGTTCTCGTCGGGCTCGGTTATTGTCTTAAAAGGAGTTCTCGAAGAGCCCAGGATCGTTCCGCCCTTTGTGAGAATACCGGAGAAATCCTTACCCGTGAGCATACGGAAATCGCCGTAGATAAGTCCCTTGTATCCGTCTATGAATCCGTAGATCTCAACCGCCTGGCCGCTGTGGGTAAGAGTCTTTACAACCCCTCTCATAGCCGCATTAAGTGCCTGGCAATCACCGCCGCTTGTAAGCAATCCGATTCTCTTCATATCCGGCCCTCCTTATGAAAAAATGCATGCATTTAAAAATACCCGCACTACCCTAAAATCATACCACATTTACGCCTTTCCCTCAATTAAAAAAGGAAGACGGAAAGTCTTCCTTTTTGCGTAAAATTCAGTGTTTTGTGCCTTATCCGATGGGGGATACACCGATGGTCATCTCCTCGAGGACATCAAGCAGAACCCTGACGGTATCAAGCGATGTAAAAGTGGTGATACGGTGCTCGCTCGCACATCTTCTTATGGCAACACCGTCCTCATAGTGGACACCCGAAAGGATCGCCCTGGTATTGATGACATAGCTTACATAACCCGCGCTGATGGAATCGAGGATCTCTGTGCTTCCCTCGCTGAGCTTGTGACGCAGCCTGCACCTTATGCCGTGATCCTTGAAGTACAGTGCGGTCATTGTTGTGGCCTCGATATTGAAGCCCATATCGTAGAAACGCTTTGCGAGAGGAAGTGCTTCCTCCTTATCCTCATCCGCAAGGGTGAAGGTGACGGTTCCGTAATTCTGGAGCTTGATGCCCGATGCAACGAGTGCCTTATACATCGCACGGTGCAGGAGTTTGTCGTAGCCGATTGCTTCGCCCGTAGACTTCATCTCGGGTGAAAGGTAAGCATCCATTCCGGAAAGCTTTGAGAATGAGAATACAGGTGCCTTTACGTACCACTTTTCTCCGGGTGCGGGTGTAAGATCCGTGATGCCCTGATCCTTAAGCGAGATTCCGAGGCTTACCCTGGTCGCGATATCAGGAAGGGGATAGCCGGTTGCCTTTGAAAGGAAAGGAACCGTTCTCGAAGATCTGGGATTAACCTCTATTATGAACACTTCATCGTTCTTGTC
>JAGCRJ010000272.1 GCA_017964745.1 Lachnospiraceae bacterium | reverse complement strand
TACATCAAAGAGGTCGGTCCTCTCGGTTTCTATTTTGTATCTCATACGTATTTTCCTATTATCGCCACCCACAGATCCATGATGATCCTCGTGGGAGTGACCTTCGAATATATTCTGAAATATTTGGAAAAAAGCCCCGGAACAGACATATCCTTTCCTTTTGCACTGTCCTTAAGAGCTTTGTCTGCCACCCTTTCAGGTTTTATCATTCCGACGAAGTTGATCTTCCTTCCTTTTACCTCTTTGGGGAGCATCCCGGTATCCACCCATCCCGGACATACGCATGTGACAGTGATCCCACGGGACTTAAGTTCTCTGTTGACTGCCCTGGAAAGATTCTTCAAAAACACCTTGCTCGCGCTGTACATGGCAAGGTACGGATTCGGCTGGAAAGAAGATGCGGAGGAAATGTTGATCACCCTTGAACCTTCGTTCATATACGGAAGAACCTCGGACATTATCAGAGCAGGCGCTGTGCAGTTTATATTACAGACCCGGAGGATATGTTCCGCAGGCATTTTGTCGAATGCCTCCATATATCCGACTCCGGCATTGTTGATAAGGATCCTGACATCCGGCGAATTACTTTTAAGCATGTTCGGTAAAGGTTCGCACTTTCCGTCCGAAAGATCTGCTGACACGGGGACGACCTTGGGATAAACAGATCTGAGAGCCTCCAGTTTTTCGGAATTCCTGCCCACTGCCCATATCTCATCTATATCCTCCATAGCGGAGATCCTGTCCGTAAAAACTCTTCCGATCCCACCGGAAGCACCCGTTACTATAGCGATCTTTGCCATATCACACCTCCAGCAGATGACACAGAGTAGCTTTATCGATCATCCGAAACTCTTTGATGAACAGTTTCTTAAGGGCATAGAGATATACCGTTCCCCAGTAAAGATCCGCAAGCATCAGAGGATCACCTTTGCGTACCTTTCCTGCTTTCTGTCCCTTTTTAATGATCCCGGCAAGAGCTTCATACATATCGCTTTTATACAGGCCGCTGTCCTGTTCGAGAAGAAGCTGGGTATAGATGGTGATCTTGACCGCGTACTCTTCGTCATCAAGGCATTTGATGACTTCTTCGGAAATCTTCTCTATCTTGGATGTTGCAGAAACGGGAAGCTTTGCAAGTGCCCTGATCTTCTTCACCTCGATTGAGTTGTCGGCGTTTCTACGGATCTCTTCGAAGAGTTCCTCCTTGGACTTGAAGTAGAGATATATCGTGCCCTGACCTATTCCTATATGCTTTGCCAGATCACCGATCTTTGTATCGCCGAATCCGTTCTTGGCAAAGTAAAGCGATGATTCTCTGAGAATCCTGGATCTCATATCATCGCGCATCTGTCTGAACTGTTCTTCCGTTTTGGGCATGTGTGATCTCCTTTTATGACTGAATGAATATTCACTCATAAATCATATCACACATACCCGCTTTGTCAATCATTACTTTACGATGTGCGGACAGGCAAAAAACACAAAAATTATACCGCTTGGGATATGCTTATGTACCGCTTGGTAGCGGAGCTATTGAAGACAGCAGAAAGGGCAGATACTATGTAGCCACAAAGCAAAACCAAGGAGGTAAAAACCATGACTACATTAACACTTAACAAAAATGATCTCAGAAAAAATGTGCAGGATATTTCCCGCACGAAGAATATGGAATCCGAAATGCCGGAGCAATCTTTGATCCGCATCAGCGAATATACTGAAGGACTGAATGCACTCCGGAAAGACGCATCGGTGATGCAGAGAAGGGGACTTCCTTTTATGATGGCATCAGTCGTTCTCTGGACAGGCATAATGCTTTCAAGGATCTTCATGAAGGATATCCATTCCATGAATCTCTTCGTATTCATGACTTCAGCCTTCCTGATGCCTGTGGCCACGATATTTGGCAAGATCATAAAAGCGGACATCTACAAAAAGACTTCCAATCCGGTGAACAAGCTGGGATTTTTGTGCAATATCAATCAGTTCCTGTATCTTCCGATCGCCATGTGGGCATTCAGCGCGCACCCCGATTCGATGCTCCTGATCTATG
The DNA here is from genome assembly GCA_017964745.1 of Lachnospiraceae bacterium. Lineage (GTDB taxonomy): Bacteria > Bacillota > Clostridia > Lachnospirales > Lachnospiraceae > AC2028. The sequence goes on along the minus strand of JAGCRJ010000272.1, from coordinate 14,436 downwards.
CGATCATTTTTTCGGCTCACCTGCTTCCCTTCTCATGGGTATATGACAGCAGGATATATTTTTACGGTTCGATCATTGAATCCGTCGGCGTGATCTTTGTGGCTTACGCCTTCGGTTATCCCGTAGCCACCGCATTCATCGTGATCATGCAGATGATCGTATGTATCGGTCTTATCAGGGACATTCGAAGAAACGATATTTAAGAAATAAATATCATTCCTTTTTCCTAATATTGGTTTCGAAGGTCTCTTTATCGATATACACGCCCGCTTCGGGATGATCGGTGACATTGATGACACAGTCAAAGGTTTCGATCATCCCCTCAAGGGGCTGTATCATACCGTCCCATCCTTCGGATTCCGGGAATCTCTCTCGCAGTCTCTTCCAGTCGGTGTACAGGTTTACCGCAGATCTGTCTCCCTTTCCCGCCTGCGTAGCAAAGGAGATCATGGTTCCCTGCTTTAACGTTACATTTCCGGATTCGTCAGGTTTTCCGATATCACCTTTAAGCTTCATGGGAACAAGGAATCTTGCATTCCCGAGTTCACGGAACAGATGCGTGTAAAGGATCGAGAGTACGTTTTTTTCTTCATCATTAGCGGGAGGATTCATCTGCCCGATCATAAGAAGCCATCTTTCCAGATCCGGATTTGTCACGGGAATCTGCACCTCCGGAACATCCTTGTATTCGGGCTTGGGAACAAACATGGCTGCATCTATGACCAGCCTCTCATAGATGATCCCCACTCCGCATGCGCCGTTAAGATAGAAAGCACTTCCAAGGAAATTATAGATCCCTTTTCCGTCAGGTCCGTTCTCAACCTTCAGAAAATCGTATTTCGAAGGATCGTAATTCTTTTTCCATATACCCGAATAAGCCTGCGTTACGATGAGCAGATTCGGAGGAGTTGTGACATAGCTTCCGTTCTCGGCTTTGTAGGTATATGACATCATCGCGGGCTCACCGGTCCTTCTGCTCATCAGTACATATATCTCTTTGGATGAGAGAACCTTGCTGCAGATCTGCTTTGCAAAGGCATTTGAAATCTCGTTTCTGCGTGATACGAGCTCATCGGAAGTATCGTTTGCGTTTGTCTTGCAGTAACTGAGATAAAGCTGGAATAATTCCACGATATCCGTCACGGACATCCTGTCATATTCAGCCTGTCCCAGTTCCAGTTTTCTGAATGATATATAACCGTCACCGAGCGCATTGACATAAGCATCATGAACGCCCTTGAGGCTTGCTTCCCTTGAATGGATCACCGTGCCAGTCTTGAGAAGGCATTTGCTTCCGTTCTCGATAACTATGGAGACATTGGTATTTTCCGCGGTCTCCACGGACGTTTTATAGACCATAAGATCTGAGGCGATACCGATAGCCACTTCCGAATCGTCCGTGCCGGGATTTGATATATAGATTGCATCTCCTTTGTTGATGCGTCCGAACACATATCCTACAACAACCCTGTCTGCGGAATTATTCAGATTAAAAACATCCGCAACCGCAAAACAGAATCCGGCCCCGGCAGCACCTTCGGAAGGTCCTCCGGCATTCCCGGCGGGTGCGGTTTCGGTGTTCTTTTTTCCGAAGATCTTATCTTTCAGTCCCATATATTCTTCTCCTTTGGCAAGAGCTGTGTTCATATCCCATTGTATCTTATAAGGTATGATCCCTCAACCGGATGGAACCATAAAATTAAAGCCTCCGTTATCGGAGGCTTTAATTGATCATTCGTATTCAACTGTTGCGGGAGGCTTCGGTGTGTAATCGAAGAGCACTCTGTTGATTCCGGGAACCTCGGAGATGATCCTCTTGACGAGATGATCTATCAGTTCGTCGGACAGATGCTCGACGGTAACCTCCATAACATCGGTGGTATTGATCGCACGGATGATGCAGGGCCAGTCGAAGGTTCTCTTTCCGTCCTTGACACCTGTGGACTTGAAATCGGGAACTACGGTGAAGTACTGCCATACCTTTCCCTCGAGGCCGTTCTTTGCAAACTCCTCACGAAGGATTGCATCGGATTCCCTTACTGCCTCAAGTCTGTCTCTGGTGATCGCACCGGGGCAACGGACTCCGAGTCCGGGGCCGGGGAACGGCTGACGGTAAACCATGCCTGCGGGAAGTCCGAGGCGCTCACCTACGATACGCACTTCATCCTTGAAAAGGATCTTAACGGGCTCTACAAGTTCGAATTTCATATCCTCGGGAAGACCGCCTGCATTGTGATGAGCCTTGATGCCTGCTTCACTCTCCAGGATATCGGGCCAGATGGTTCCCTGTGCAAGGAATTCGATTCCGTCGAGCTTTCTCGCTTCCTCTGCAAATACCTCGATGAACTCACCGCCTATTATCTTACGCTTGGTCTCGGGATCGGATACACCTGCAAGCTTATCCAGGAATCTGTCGGTAGCATCCACATAGATCAGGTTTGCTTTCATCTGATTACGGAATACCTCGATAACCTGCTCGGGCTCACCCTTGCGGAGCAATCCGTGATTAACGTGAACACAGACAAGATTGTCGCCGATAGCTTTGATGAGCATTGCGGCAACTACGGATGAGTCAACTCCTCCGGAAAGTGCGAGCAGCACCTTCTTGTCTCCGATCTGCTCCCTGAGTGCCTGAAGCTGCTCTTCTATGAAAGCATCGGCAAGCTCGGGTGTGGTGATCCTTACCATGTCGTCCGGTCTTCTGTCGTATACCATATTCTTCTCCGTTTCTTATGTTTATTAATATCCGTTTACAGCTATCATCCTGTAAACAAAATATGCAAATTCAGCGCCCGTAACAGCCCCGTGAGGATCAATGAACTGCTCGGCCTTGGATGAACCCGGTGCTCCCCTTCCGTCCATGATCTCCCATGTGACGGCCCAGGTAACGCCTTCCCAGGCATAATAATCTATATCGAAATAATCAATATAGTCATCCGTTCTTCCGTAATCAAAAGCGCTCTTAAGTCCGGCGTACTCCGAATATCTCTGAAGCATGAACGCCAGATCCTGTCTGGTTATCGGAATTCCCACTCCGAATGTATCGGAAGACACATAAGGATATCCGACGCAGATGTCATTTTTCTCCGCCCAGATCACAGCTTTCTCATATACGCTTCCGGGCACGACATCCGTATAAGAGCTGCGTCCTCTCACTGCGGGACAGCCTGCCATGTTATAGAGAAATAATACTGCCGTCTCCCTGGTGATCAGGTCACCTGCGGCCGCGGGATCGAAGTGTACATCTGTAAACGAGGGCATTACTCCGGTCGTGGGAACCGTCGTCACCAGCACTCCGTCATCAAAGCAAAGGAAATAAAGAAGATCCCCGCCGTGATCGATCGACCACGAATGTCCCCTGCAGACCGCATACTCGGCTTTTACCAGTCCGGAAGTATATGTCTTTATGAGGAACGGATTGTTTCCGATGTTCAGCGCCGCGAAATTATTGGTAAACGCCTGCAGGAAGAAAACATCGGGATTATATGAAAGATCCAGTGCCGCAAGCTGATTGCATGCGCAATCAAGATATGCAAGCTTGGGATTATGCGAAAGGTCAAGCGCGGTTATATAGTTATAGCTGCAGATGAGCTTCTGAAGCTCGGGGTTATGACTTACATCGACCGCAAGCACACCATTATGTGCACAGTTGTAATACTGAAGCTCCGGGCAGTGGCTGACATCAATGCTTCCCAGTCCCATATTATCCCAGATATCAAGTCTCTTCATTTTGGGATTATGAGTAACATCAAGTGTGGTCAGATGATTTCTGAACGCATCGAGATGAGTGAGCTTGGGATTGTGCGATACATCGAGAGAATACAGTTCGCACGATCCGCACATCAGATGTTCAAGCTCGGGATTATGACTTACATCCAGTACCGGAAGCGGATTGGTGTTACACTCGATGAATGCCATCCTGGGATTATTGGAAACATTGAGTGAGACCAGGTTGCAGTCGTAGCAATATACCCAGACCAGTTCGGGATTACCCGAAAAATCAAGCGAAGTAAAGAGGTTGTTGGAACACCATACACCGCGAAGATCCTTGTTATTGCTCAGGTCCATCGATGCGATCAGGTTATCCTTGCACCAGAGTCCCTGAAGAGCGGTGAAATACTCGACACCCTTTACGGATCTGATTCCCATTCCCTCGCAATAGATATTCAGTGTTGTGGCTATCTCGTAGTCATCAAGGATTCCGTTCCCGTTCTGATCGTAACTTGACAGGATGACCGCCCTGAAATTCGCATCCGGAAATGTGGCGCTGTTTATGGGAACAGCCGCATCGGACTTAAAGCTTATGACAAAAGGCATTGCCGCCGAGGCGATCAACGCGAGCAGCAGTTTCGAAAAAAAACGTTTCATTTGGTATCCCCCCTAAATCATAATTCCGCAAATACCTTCTCCATATTACCATAGAACAGGGGAAGCTCCAAATCATGCTTCCTGCCCTCGTCGTACACGCAGCGGCAGCCGTACAGGATGTCTTTTACATCGTTATGCAGTGTCATGATCCTTGAAGTGAGCTCGTTGCCCGCAAAAAGCTTTTTCATAGCGATTCCGGCTATACCCGAGGGGATCTTATAAGGAAATATCTCATTATTATACTTTTTCAGATCAACGCCTCTGGCGCTGACTGTCTTCAGGGTTTCCCTTATGCACTTAACCGCTATGGTCAAGGCTTTCGAATCAGACATAAGCTCCCTTGCAAGGCGGTTGGGATCATCGATCTTCCCCTCGCGTGCAGCCGTGGAAGTTACGCCTGCGTTTATTGCCATATGGATCCAGATCCACTCAAACATATCATCGGGGATCTCCTGCTTGATATCCGCCGAATCAAGAAGCGCTATGAGTTCATCGTAATTACCGATCTTCGCTTTCTCACGCCCCTCGAGCATAATATGGTCGAAAAGAACACAGTCAAGCTTTCCGTCCTCACACATACGCCCTCCGGCAGTCGGGAAGGCGGTTATATATTGATATTCGCCTACTATCTCTTCGATCTCTTTACGCTCATTCCAGAAATTGCAGAACAGGATGACCGTTCCCCTGAGTTTTCTGTCCCTCAGGGTCTTCATTGCTTCTTCAAGCTTACCGCTTGCAACGCTTATCAGGATAAAGTCGTACTCCTCATCCGTCGAAGCGGTCTTCACACAGTACTCCCCGTCCTTTTCTTCACCCTTCGGATCATATCTCCCGTCAAGAAGCCGGACCGGGATCACCGGTGGGATCACCTTGCCTTCTCTTACAATATGATACGTGTCACAGCCTGCCTTCTGCAGTGCATATGCATATGTTGTTCCGATAACTCCCAGGCCCAATACCGCTACTTTCATCTCTTAACCTCATACTTTATGATCTGTTGTCCTGTCGCATTTATATTATATCCGCCCGGGAGAAAACAATCCTTATCCGAACCCGAATAATCCTTAACTGATCCTTATTTCATCTGTACAGGCGAGCTGTTCCAGGCAAACTTCATCATATCCAGGCCCTGCTCCCCATTTCGGAGTTTCCTTACTTCCTCAGCACAGAATTCCACAGCTTCCCCTATGAATTCGTCAGACATTTCTTTTGTGAAAAAGAAGATCGGCCCTTCATCCACAGGTGAAAAAAACGCGTTCATGTTCCTCTGAAGCTCATCCGTGTCGAAGTCTCCGAGCCGGTTTATATCCTCATTCCTGAATCCGTCCGGAACGGTAAGATCATTGATCAGCCTGTACTTATCGATAACATACTTATTCAGGATCTCATAATCCTTATGAAGTCTTTCGACATTTCCCGGGATTCTCGGATTCCAATGATGAATGTCATATACATAGTGCCTGTACAGAGAATCCTGCACCAGGTGCAGATAATAGCCCATATACAGATCATCCGTCAGCATCCGCGCCCCGAACTTTTCACGGTATCCGTCAAGATCATAGGTTTTCTTTTTGCCGTCCTGAACAAACACCTTCATATGGGTGTTGCCGAATTGATTTCCTCCGACTCCGGCATCAACAACCACCGCCCCAAACTTCAGCCTGGCCGGATCCCTGAACTTTATTTTCTTTATCAGCTCGCTCGTTATCGCAAGATGTACGATACTTGATGCCATAAATTCTTTTCTCCCATGCCGGTCACCTGTGATCTGAATAACATTTTAACAAATACTCCATACAGATGTTAACTGCATCTTTCGACCGATAATGATGCAGTTAAATCAACGGTGATGCAGTTAAAAACATATAAAAAAATTGCAGGTGATCGCGCGTATCACCTGCAATATCTGTCTCAGATCAGAATATCCCCTATGGTCTTCTCATAGTCACTGTCGATCAGCATGATCTTTTCACCAAATTTTTGATAGCCCTCTATAACTTTGTGGTTATCCTCTTTCAGCTGATCAACAGTACAGTATGAATCATCCAATCTTGCCTCAATATCCGATGCATGTTCCTTTATGTCTGCAAAATGCGTATCTATATATTCATCCGACATTGCAAGACATATGAATCTTATTGACTGTAAATAACTTTCATCAAAGTCTTTTCTCCAGTCAAAAGGTATGTAGCATCCCTCTATGATAAGGTTCTGGTTGTTTTCAACCGCTGTTTTGACCATCTCCCTGATAACAGGCCAGAGATAGTCAACAAGCTCGTCGTCATCTTCAGGAGTAAGATCAGTATATCCGCTCCGTATCAGACCCATTTTTACATGATCAATGGAAAGACATGGATATTTATATTTTTCGAGCATCCTTTGTGAAAGTACTGTTTTACCCACATGGGATGCACCCGCTATCAGTATGATCATATTCTGCTTTGCCCTGTGACAAAAAGGTCACTCCAGCTCCACGGTCCCGGGAGGCTTCGATGTGAGATCGTAGAGAACTCTGTTTACTCCTCTTACCTCATTGATGATACGGTTCATAACCTTCATCAGAATCTCATAAGGGATCTGTGCGGACTCTGCGGTCATGAAGTCAACAGTCTTGACCGCACGGAGTGCAACGGCGAAATCATAGGTTCTTTCATCGCCCATAACTCCGACGGAACGCATGTTGGTAAGTGCCGCGAAATACTGGTCGGGCATCCATGAAGGCCAGTAACTTCTGAGAAGTGCATGATCGGGGTTTGCCCTGTCGATCTTAACGCCTGCTGCTCCGGCCGCTTCATAAGCATATTCGTTGGCCGCAGCTTCAATCTCTTCACGGTAGATCGCATCGGAATCCTGAACGATTTTTACTTTCTCAGCGGATACATCCCCGATGATACGGATACCGAGTCCGGGTCCGGGGAAGGGCTGTCTGAAGACGAGCTGATCGGGAATTCCGAGCTCGAGTCCTACCTTGCGCACCTCATCCTTGAACAGATTTCTGAGGGGCTCGATTATCTCCTTGAAATCAACATGATCCGGAAGGCCGCCTACATTGTGATGTGACTTGATCACTGCGGATTCACCGCCGAGACCGGATTCTACAACATCGGGATAAATGGTTCCCTGAACAAGGAAGTCAACGCGTCCGATCTTCTTGGCTTCTTCCTCGAATACTCTTATGAATTCTTCGCCGATTATCTTACGCTTTCTTTCGGGCTCAGAGATTCCCGCAAGTTTTACGTAATATCTTTCTGCCGCGTTTACTCTTATGAAGTTAAGATCGTAAGGGCCGTCGGGTCCGAATACGGCTTCAACCTGGTCTCCCTCGTCTTTCCTTAAGAGGCCGTGATCTACGAATACGCATGTAAGCTGCTTTCCGACTGCTTTGGAAAGAAGAACCGCCGCAACGGAAGAATCAACTCCGCCCGAAAGAGCACAGAGAACTTTTCCGCTTCCTACCTTTTCCCTGATGAGCTTTATCTGTTCCTGAACAAAGGAATCCATTTTCCAATCGCCCGCACATCCGCAGACATTGTAGAGGAAGTTTCCGAGCATCTTCGTTCCCTCGGGAGTATGAAGGACCTCGGGATGATACTGGAATCCGTACAGCTTCTGCGCGTCATTTGCGATAGCGGCATAGGGACATGCATCGGTAGTCGCAATGGATCTGAAACCGGGAGCAATCCTTGAAATATAATCATTATGGCTCATCCAGCAGGTTGTGTTTTCCTTTACCCCATCGAATACGGGTGAGGATGTGTCCACTTTAAGAGCTGTGTGACCGTATTCCCTTACGGGTGCCTTCTCGACATTTCCGCCGAGCACGAGGCTCATAAGCTGTGCTCCGTAGCAGAGGCCCAGAACAGGAACTCCCATTTCGAAGAGCTCCTTATCGCACGAAGCGGCTCCCTCTTCATAGCAACTTGCGGGACCACCGGTAAGAATGATCCCCTTGGGATTCATTGCCCTGATCTGATCGATCGGTGTCCTGTAAGAGTAGATCTCACAATAGACATTGTTTTCCCTTACTCTTCTTGCGACCAGCTGATTGTACTGTCCGCCGAAATCTATTACGAGTACCAGTTCTTTGTCCATATATTTCTTCCTTTTCAAAAAAGACACAACTGATTATATATAAAATTTCTACATAATAAAAGAAAACAGGGCTATTATATTTTGTCTGAATATTGCCGATATATACATAAAATAGTCAGAATACTGCAAGTTTGAGCCGGACAATCTGAATGAATTCAGACAGAAAAGGCCGAAAAACCTTTAAAATACGCAAAAAAACATCTTGCAAAATTGACTTTACAGTGATAACTTAAACTTAACTAATAGTCTGATGGTGGCGTAGTATCGAATTTTCGGTATGCGTCTTCCGCGTATAGGGGAAGGATCCCTTTAGCGGAGCTTAAGCCTGCACCGGCTGTCACACATTTCATGGAAGAAAGGGGGCGTGGCAATGAGTGCTGTATCTAATACAATATTCAATAATTATCTGACGGCCTACGGCGCCCCGAAGATATCCAAGTACGACACTCACAAGAAGAGTGAGCTTCGAAGTACTTATAATTCCATTGTCAAAGCAAATAAAGATGCTCCCTGGTATCTTCCTGTAAATGATCAGGAGGCTAAAATTGGTGCGATCGGACTTAAAGAGTCCGCCAGATCACTGCGCAGTTCGCTTGCGGAAGTCGGCGGTCTCGAAGAGGACGGTGCATTCAACAAAAAGCATGCGGCATCAACGGATCCCGATATCGTATCCGTCGATTACATCGGCGACAACAATACGGATTCCGTTCCTTCCTTTGACATTGAAGTAAAACAGCTCGCTTCTCCGCAGGAGAACACCGGCAAATTCCTTTCGGATATTCCCGTTTCGCTTCCGGAAGACAATTATTCCTTCGATGTCGGCATCGGTGATATGAACTACGAATTCCAGTTCCACATATCCGACGGCGAATCCAACAGAAGCATTCAGCAGAGACTCGTAAGACTTGTCAACAACGCAGGTATCGGTCTCAGCGCTTCGATAGAAGAAAGAGGAAATCAGGCTGCGATAAAGATCGTATCCGATTCAAACGGCATTACTCTCGGAAAGAACACCATCTTTTCCATCAGTGACGACAGAACCTCCAAGGCATCGGGTTCCGTGGATTATTTCGGACTTGGGTCTGTGAGCAGCTATCCTTCCAACGCTATCTTCTCACTTAACGGCGAGGACAGACATGCATCATCCAATCACTTCACTATCGGCAAGATGTATGAAGTCACACTGAGCAGCACGAGTCCCGAAGGAAAGCCCACAACGATAAGCGTCAAAGCAGACATTGATTCCGTTGAAGAAAACGTAGGTCAGCTGATAGGAAGCTTCAATGAATTCCTCAAGGCAGTCAACTCTTACTCGGGACAGGGCATCAAGACGAGAGTTCTCGACAATGAGTTAAACGGAATAACCGGAGCATACAAGGATGCGCTCGGAGAGCTTGGTATCAACATTGAAGCGGGCGGATCACTTTCGATAGACTCCGATAAGTTAAGAAGCGTTGCGGGTGAAAGCGATGATATCGGCAAGACCTTCAGCACGCTCAAAGACTTCTCGAATTCGATGATGAAAAAGAGTGCGCAGGTTTCACTCGACCCGATGCAGTATGTAAACCGCAAGATAGTCGCATACAAGAACCCGGGACACAACTTCTCATCGCCTTACACTTCAAGCATATACAGCGGAATGATGTTCAACTTCAGCTGCTGACAAACGCACAAAGCAAAAGCCCTGCGGATAATCCCGCAGGGCTTATTTTTTTGAAACTGTGGAGAAACCGTATAAGCCTCTCCCTGTTTATTAGTTTAATTCTTTCTCCGCAAGTTCAAGCGATGATGCGATGACCTTATCCATGTCGAAGTATTTATACACTCCGAGCCTTCCTCCGAAGATAACATTCTTCTCTTCATCCGCAAGCGCCTTGTACTGCTCATACAGCTCATTGTTCCTGTCGTTGTTGACGGGATAATAAGGTTCGTCGCCCGGCTTCCACTCACTCGGATATTCTCTTGTTATGACAGTGCCGGCGCCTACGCCGAATTCAAAATGCTTGTGCTCTATGATCCTTGTGTAGGGCACATCGGCGGATGTGTAATTGACCGCCGCATTTCCCTGGAAGTTATCACAGTCAGGCAGATACTCTTCTTCAAAGCGGAGCGATCTGTATTCGAGTGTTCCGAGCTTGTAATCGAAGTACTCGTCAACGGGGCCTGTGTAGATAACCTTATCGAAGGTATCTTCCGAAGCTTCCTTTATGAAGTCCTTATATGCCACACCGAGCTTTACATCTATGCCGCTCAGCATATTCTCAACAAGCCTCGTATAACCGCCGATCGGGATTCCCTGATATCTGTCGTTGAAATAATTGTTGTCAAAGGTAAATCTTACGGGAAGCCTCTTGATGATGAATGCGGGAAGCTCGGTACACTTTCTTCCCCACTGCTTCTGGGTGTAGCCTTTGATCAGCTTTTCGTAGATATCTTTTCCGACAAGCGATATTGCCTGTTCTTCGAGATTTTCGGGATTCTCCTTGAAGCCATCCTTCTTCTGCTCGTCGATGATCTTCTTTGCTTCTTCCGGAGTCTGTATTCCCCACATCTTACTGAATGTGTTCATATTAAACGGAAGGTTGTAAAGCTCATCTCCGTATTTTGCAACGGGAGCATTGATGAAGTTGTTGAACTCGGCGAATTTATTTACATAGTCCCAGACCTTTTTATCGGAGGTATGGAAGATATGCGCTCCGTACTTGTGCACGTTGATGCCGTGTTCTTCGGCGGTGTAGATATTTCCCGCTATGTTTTTTCTCTTGTCGATGACGAGACATTTCTTTCCTTTGGACGCAGCCTCATGAGCGAATACCGCGCCAAAGAGTCCGGCACCGACTATCAGATAGTCATATTTCATTTAAGATAACCCTTTAAAAGCTCTGCCTTGTCGGTCTTCTCCCAGGGGAGATCGACATCGGTGCGTCCGAAGTGTCCGTATGCGGATGTAGCCTTATAGATGGGTCTTCTGAGATCGAGCATCTTGATGATTCCTGCGGGGCGAAGATCAAAGTTCTCTCTTACGATCTCGACAAGCTTCTCATCATCAATCTTACCGGTTCCGAATGTATCAACCATTACGGAAGTGGGCTGTGCAACACCGATAGCATATGAAAGCTGGATCTCGCACTTATCTGCGATGCCTGCGGCTACGATATTCTTCGCAACATATCTTGCTGCGTAAGCTGCGCTTCTGTCCACCTTGGTGCAGTCCTTTCCGGAGAATGCGCCGCCGCCGTGACGTGCATATCCGCCGTAGGTGTCAACAATGATCTTTCTTCCGGTAAGTCCGGCATCACCGTTGGGTCCGCCGATAACGAATCTTCCGGTGGGGTTGATGAAGAACTTGGTATTGTCATCGATCAGCTCCTTAGGAAGAACGGGATCGAATACATACTTTTTGATATCCTCGTGGATCTGCTCCTGAGTAACCTTGTCATCGTGCTGGGTTGAAAGAACGACAGCTTCAAGTCTTACGGGCTTTCCGGCAGCATCATACTCTACGGATACCTGGCTCTTTCCGTCTGCTCTGAGATAGGGAAGAGTTCCGTTCTTTCTTACTTCGGTAAGCTTTCTTGTAAGCTTGTGCGCAAGGGAAATGGGATAAGGCATAAGCTCGGGAGTCTCGTTAACGGCATAACCGAACATCATACCCTGGTCGCCCGCACCGATAGCTTCGATCTGCTCGTCGCTCATCTGGTTCTCTCTTGCTTCGAGAGCCTTGTCAACACCCATTGCGATGTCGGGAGACTGCTTGTCGAGTGCTACGAGAACGGCACAGGTGTTTCCGTCGAATCCCTTTTCGGATGAATCATATCCGATATCGACGATAGTCTTTCTTGCGATCGCCTGAATATCTACATTTGCCTTGGTTGTGATCTCACCGGTGATGAGAACAAATCCGGTGCAGGTTGCGGTCTCACAGGCTACACGGCTCATGGGATCCTGTTCAACCATTGCATCAAGAATGGCGTCGGATACGGCATCACAGATTTTGTCGGGGTGTCCTTCCGTTACGGATTCGGATGTAAAAAGTATTTTTTCCATATTGTTCCTTTCCGGACATGGCGTCCATTGAATCTTCATTAAGTCAGAGGATAGAGTATAAAAAAACCGCTTCCAAACAAGAAGCGGATTCAAAATGCGGTCTATTCATTCATCCTCTTATTGTTCGAAATATCGCTCAGGTGGGCACCTTCCGTTTCCGGGGTTGCCGTGGCTTCATCGGTCCTATGTACCTCTGCCAACTCTGAATAAGAGACTTTATTAACTTATATAAGAACCTACTATAATCGCAGGCTCATGTCAACAGATTTTATCGATCAGCCGGTCATCAGCTTAAAGCCGCGGTAATCATTTTCCCTGTCCACTATCCTGATATCGGCACCGAGATTCTTCAGCTTGATATTGAAGTCCTCATATCCTCTCTGGATATAGCGGATGTTGTCCACCACGCTCTCTCCCTCGGCAGCAAGAGCTGCAAGTACGAGAGCCGCTCCGGCTCTTAAGTCCGGTGCCGCAATGCCTGCTCCGGTGTATTTGGATACTCCGTCGATAATGGCGGTGTTGCCTTCTACCTTGATGCTTGCACCCATCCTGATCAGCTCATCGACATACTTGAATCTGTTTTCAAATATGCTCTCGGTAACGATGCTGGTTCCTTCGGAAAGTCCGAGCACTACCGTTATCTGAGGCTGCATATCGGTGGGGAAGCCGGGATAGGGAAGGGTCTTGATATGTGTATGTCTGAGAGCTCTCGAACATACAACCCTCACCTGGTCTCCCTGTTCCATTACCTCGCATCCGATCTCAAGAAGCTTGGCTGTGATGGACTCGAGGTGCTTGGGAATTACATTCTTAACGGTGATATCTCCCCTGGTTGCGGCTGCCGCCAGCATGAAGGTTCCCGCTTCGATCTGGTCGGGAACGATGGTGTAGTCACTTCCGTGGAGCTTCTGTACACCCTTGATGCGGATGACATCGGTACCTGCGCCCTTGATATTGGCTCCCATGGAGTTAAGGAAGTTAGCCGCATCAACGACATGGGGTTCCTTTGCCGCATTCTCTATAATGGTCTTGCCTTCGGCCATTGAAGCCGCAAGCATGATATTAATGGTCGCACCGACGCTGACGACGTCCATATAAATATGGCTGCCCGTCAGGTGTTCGGCTCTTGTTTTGATCATTCCGTGTTCGAGAATAACTTCGGCTCCGAGTGCCCTGAAGCCTTTGATATGCTGATCGATGGCACGGCATCCGATATCACATCCTCCGGGGAGAGTGACCTCGGCATGCTTATATTTTCCGAGCATTGCACCGATCAGATAATAAGAAGCTCTGATCTTCTTGATATTCTCATCACAGACCACCGTGGAGCTGATGCCTGCGGCATTGATGGTGACTCTGTGACGGTTCTCTTTATTGACTATGATGCCTATGCTTCCCATTGCATCCATGAGCACGTTGGTGTCACGGACATCGGGAACGTTGTCTATATGAACGGTTTCGTCGGTCATAATAGAAGCGGCGAGTATAGGAAGCGCAGCATTCTTTGCTCCGCCGATCTCAACCTCTCCTACCAGTGAATTTCCACCGTGTATAAGGTACTGTTCCATGAAAACCTCTTTGAATGGTTCAAAGTTTTACATACGCACTGACTTTACCACAAAACGGCCTCAATGTCCAGTCGGGGACCAATCCGCCTTGATCTCGGCATAGGCTTCCTCTATGATCCCGCCCACATATCCGCCGATATTTTTGAGGGTTTCCTTGTCCAGGGACTTGGGATCTATGGGGTCACAGAACTGAACGATGACAAATGAGCCCTTCATCAGGTGCTTCTTCATTATATGATCCGTTCCGACTATGGCCATGGGCTGGATAAGGATATTTCCCTTGGTTGCGATCTTAAAGCTTCCGTTATGCATCGGAAGGAGCTTATCCGAATCGATATCCTTATTTCTGGTTCCTTCGGGG
>JAGCRJ010000271.1 GCA_017964745.1 Lachnospiraceae bacterium | reverse complement strand
TATGATATTTTCAGCCCGTCGACGGTTATGTCCATAACAGGAGTATTTTACCATATTTCCTGAATTTTAGCCATTTTTTCGGGCATTTTTGACAGATTTTTTTATGGGATATAAAGGACCGGAAATGAGGAATAATTACCACTTTCGGACAGGGCATTCGGAAGCCTTGGAAGCTGCTCTGATCTCGACATAACAGCCGCATTTGTGACATGTCCCGGCAAGAAGGCTCTCACAGGACATACAGACGCTTAAACGCTCTTCATAGAGCTCGTCGGAGGCCTTCTCCGCATCGGGGAGCATGGCCCTCGTTTTCTTCACATATTCATAAATATCGGCCTTTTCCGCCATGTCACGGATCAGGCAGAGCTTACACTTTTCCATAATCACACAGCCGCCTTGGCTGTCATCAGATTCGGACGGACACCGGGTCGACCACGCTTAATATCAGCGGCCTCCCGCGTTCTTCTTTTCATCGTACATATCCTCGTCCGCATCCCCGATAAGCTGCTTAAGGGTAAGGTTTCCGGATGTGGATGCTATTCCGATGCTCACGGTAAGGTTAAAGGGAACCTCAGTCTCTTTATTGATCATGGAAAGCTTTTCCTTGATCCCCGCTTTAAGCTTCTCACACTCTTCCCTGCTTGAAGCTTCGAACATGACAGAGAATTCGTCACCGCCGTACCTGGAGATGGTGGCTCTCTTCGTAAGATCCCTGCATCCGAGTCTGAGGGCTTCGGCGATATTCTTAAGCGCCCTGTCTCCCTCAACATGACCGTAGGTATCGTTTATGGTCTTGAACTTGTTTGCATCGATCATAAGCAGATACAGGAGCGAACCGTCGGAATGGCTCTTGGTCCAGGATTGATAAAAATGCTTCATCTGCTTGCGGTTGTTGAGTCCGGTAAGGGGATCCAGCGATATGAGCTGGTCGATCCAGTTCAGATAGAGAAGTGCAGTCGTTATCGCAAGAACTCCGCATGCGATGGGAAGTCTGGGATAGATGAACTGAAGGAGTCCCGCTCCACCCGGTGCAATGGGGAAAAGAAGGATGACCTCAAGGGTCTTCTTTTCATTCACATCGTTGGTTCTTATAAGCCTGAAAAGCGCGTGGACAAAGGCCAATACGACATATACGTAAGAAAGTGCATATGTGAGGATATAATACGAACCTCTGTGGTAATCTCCGCTTCCGTCAACGTAGAACAGCATTCCCGTGAAGAGATTTATGATAAGCAGAACCGAAAGCGCCCAGACAAAAACCGCCGAAAATTTGGAAAGAAACTTAGTCTTTACAAAAATCGACTCGGACATGTACTCAAAATACATAAACCAGTAATAACACATGAGTACCGTGGCAAAATAATATACGGTCCTGAGGATCATCCTGGCGGAAGGTGTGTAGGATCCGAGACTGATCGATCCTTCATTGATGAGCACAAACACGGTATCGGTCAGCACAAATATCATCTCCGAAACGATCGCCATGGAAAAATGTCTCTGCGCGACCATTTTGGAAAGGCCCATATTCTTGCTCAGGATCACCGCCATGAGCAGGAATGAGAAAATATTTATTTCTGTGTATAGAATCGAATATTCTGCCTGCATGACCCGATTATAACGCTAAAAATAAATAAATCAAACAAAAGAAAAAAGGGGCGGTTTCGGTGTTTTGAGGAATTTTAGAAACACCGGAGCCGACCCCCGTTTATTGTTTATTGTTAGTTGTTTATGCTTCGACAGAAACGACAGAAGTTACGCTGCTTGCGGGAAGCTTGACCTTGATACCCGATCCGCCGTTTGTTACTTCGGCAGGGATCTCAGTGATCTTAACGGTCTCGGGAGCATCGAAGGTGTTGTGTGCGGTGATGGCACCTGCAACGGTCTTAGCCACAGCTCCGCTCACTTTGACTCCGCCGACGATGATATCGATCTCCACTTCCTTAT
>JAGCRJ010000270.1 GCA_017964745.1 Lachnospiraceae bacterium | reverse complement strand
TCTTCCGAGGATAACAACGCCTGCCGCGAAGAGCATTGTAAGGATCATGTTGGGGAACATATATATCACTACGGCCGAGCTCTGTTTTATGACTTCGATCTCATTTTCCCAGTCGAGCTTTAAGTGCTTTACGCCGCACACACAGCCCCAGGCTGTGGAGAATGCACAGAGCACTATGCCGAGGATGATGTAAAGGAGCGATTCGATAAAAGGTGTCTTCGAGGATATGCACAGACACAGGATTCCGAACGTCATGAAGGGAACCGTTGCGTACATATTGAAGAGCATCTTGCCCTGATATACCGTCTTCATGGAAAGGGGAAGGCTCTTGATGATCCAGTAGCTCTTGCCCTCGAGTGAAGGCGAACATGCCGTGGTGGCAACCATTCCGATGAAGAAATAAATGATGAACGGTATCGCGGGCCGTATTATCGCGTGGTCGAAAGGAGCATTCTGTGTGATCATCGTGACCGCGTTGTCGAATCCGACGATCAGCACGAGTATTCCGGCTATGGTGCAGAGGATCTGTCCCATTCCGCCGTTTACCATATATGCGGTGGAGCCGGTCATTCTCTTAAGCTCCTTGAAGGCTATGGAGTTCAGCACGCTCTTGGTCTTCTGGGCAGTCATGCTGTAGTTCTTCGAAGCGGCATGATTCTTAAGGGATGAATTGATATTCCTGTAGGATCTTCCGACGATCACGAAGACTACGGTGAAAAGGATTACCGATACTCCCACAAGGAGCAGTGCATCCGAAATCCCGGATTCCGTTATCGCATTCGCGAACCACTTTGCGGGAAGGTAATAACCCGCCATGTTATCGGTAACGCCGCTCATATCGGTGAGAACTTCTTCCACCTTATTGTTCCTGAACAGGTCCTCCATGATGAAACGTATGGAGAATGCGAAAAGCACCAGGGCTACCATAAGGATGGTCTGAATGATATTGGTCTTCCTGAATCCCGCGCTGATCCTTGCGATGATGAAGCCGAGGAAGGATGCTACAAGCATCGGGATGATGGGAAGGAAGAGCGAAAGCACGATCCAGAGAACATATATGACCGGCGAAGGCTTTGCGTATATTCCGTAGCCGATCATCATGGAGAGCGATATGCTCTGGTACCAGGGCAGGCTCTTTACGTACATATACAGGAACTTGCACGCCGCCACGGTCTTCGCTTCGAAGGGCAGGGACATGAGCATGTCATATTCCCTGAAATTGAACAGATATCCGTTGGTCTTGAATATGGTGAAAAAGAAAGCCAGCATGCTGATCGACACGGAGCAAAGGACCGGTACGGAATCGATGATGCCTATCTTGCCGTATCCGACGCATGCTGCTATGAAGTAGAACATGAGAAGTGCATATAGGGCAAGGAGACCGAAGAAGGCGCCGACGATCTTGCCTTTTTTCTTTTTATCCGTTGTATACCTGAAAATGTTGAGCGAGCTCGTCGACATTAACAGGGTTTTAAGAAGAATGTTATTTTTCTTCATTGTCCGCCTCCAGGAATGCCTCCTCGAGTGAGTGGCCTTCCGTAAGTTCCTCCATGGTGCCGACATCGATGATCCTGCCCTGCTTTATGATCGCTACCTTGTTGCAGAGCTTCTCGGCAACATCGAGAACATGTGTTGAGAAGAATATCGCGGTGCCCTTATCGCACATTTCGTGCATGAGCTCCTTAAGTACGAATGCCGCCTTGGGGTCGAGTCCTACGAAGGGCTCGTCGAGTACCAGAAGCTTGGGACTGTGGATCAGCGCCGAAATAATGGCGACCTTCTGCTTCATACCGTGTGAGTAAGAGCTGATGAGATCTCCGAGGGCATCGGTTATCTCGAATGCATCGGCGTATTTCCTGATAAGCTCTTCTCTTTCGGCTGCCCCGATCTCGAAGACATCGGCGATGAAGTTCAGGTACTGGATGCCGGTGAGGTTCTCATACAGATCCGGGTTATCGGGAATGTATGCGGTGATCTTCTTGCACTCGATGGGCTCGGTCTTTACCGAATGACCGTCTATGAAGATATCGCCTTCGGTGAAATCCAGAACTCCCACCACCGCACGGATGGTCGTGGACTTTCCGGCTCCGTTGTGTCCGATGAATCCGAAGATGTCTCCGGCTTCAACGGTAAGGGATACGTTGTCGGCAGCTTTCTTTCCGCTGCCGTATGATTTGGTGTAGTTTTTGATCTCAAGCATTGCGCTCATTGTGTTTTCCCTCTGTTTTACTTGGGTGTTTAATGTTGATATCATATTGATATCATATTTAAATCAGATTGTCAAGACCCCCGCCGGTACAATTAAAACCGGTGGGGATGAATTTTTTCATCTCCACCGTTTGTGAATCTTTTCTATGAAATC
Source organism: Lachnospiraceae bacterium (assembly GCA_017964745.1). Lineage (GTDB taxonomy): Bacteria > Bacillota > Clostridia > Lachnospirales > Lachnospiraceae > AC2028. The sequence goes on along the minus strand of JAGCRJ010000270.1, from coordinate 1,444 downwards.
CCCAGTATGTTCAGCAATCTTTTGAACGTATCCTGTCCGTCGAGACATGTATCGATAAGCCAGCCTTTTTCATTTCTCCATTCGGAAAGGCCCCTGTAATAGAAATTTTTCTTCGAATCCTCGATGATAAAGGGGATAATATCATGCCTCAGGCACTCTTTCAACGCTACAAGTCGCCCGACTCTTCCGTTTCCGTCCTGAAACGGATGGATATATTCAAACTCGGCATGCAGTTCTATGATATCCTCCACCGTGACATTTTCCTTGGCGTTGTACGCTTCCAGCAAAGCCGCCATATGATCATGGACATCGGAAGGTTTGGATGTCTCCCTGCCTCCTACCACATTAGGACGCTTTTTGTAATCCCCTACCGCAAACCATCCGAGAGACTGATCCTTCGTGTCATGCTTCAGGATATAATGCAGATGCTTTATGATATCCTCTGTCAGTTCATCCTCTGCAACATCAATGACATAGTCGATTGCCCGGAAATGATGAACCGTTTCCAGAACATCATCTACAGGGACTCCGTCACCCATGTCTATGGTTCTTGTCTCAAAGATCATCCTGGTCTGATCCTCGGACAGCTTACTTCCCTCAATGTGATTGGAATTGTATGTCATCCTGACCTGCAGTTCGTGATACAGTCCTCCGGGAAGATTCATCTCCTTTTCCTCCCTGAGTAACCGAAGTATCCTGTTATCGGAGACTTCCTTCATCAGAGCCTTGGGATCCATGCCAAGGTAGTCCGCTATCTTTTGCAGACTCCGTTCCGAAAGCTTTTCGCCTTTTCCGATCTTCGCTATGGTCCGGGAAGAAAGGCCAAGCTTCTCGGACAGCTCAGTCTTTCCGATCCTTTTGTCCTTAAGTGTCTGTTCAAGAACCTCATAAGAGATCATAGGATTTCCTCCGTTAAATCTTTACTTTTTATAGCATATTTTAGGCAAAAAGTAAAGATTTTGGGGTGGAAAGGCGAAAAAAGTAAAGATTTTCGGCCGGTTGGGTCAAAAAAAGTAAAGCCGCTCTTTCGAGCGGCTTTTTGTTATCCGACTATTATGTTGGGGGCGGTCACCTGTCTGTCACAGTAGGGGCATACGCCCGTGGTGGCTGCCCTGATCTTGAGGCTCGCGCCGCATCCCGGACAATCCATTCCCACGAAGGGTCGGTCCTTGATGGGATCAGCGGGTCTGTATCTGTCGGTGAGGATGAACCTCCTTCCCTGTGCGTCGTAGACCAGGTTGATGAGGATCTTCTTCTTTTCACCGTAGGAGATCATGCGAAGGAGCTTATCGGGAGTGGTGTGAAGGTAAGTCGCGATCTCTTCTATCGGTACGGATCCGTCGGGATCTGCCTTGAACACCCTGTCCATGGATCCCAGATGCCCCACATATCCGACGGTTTTGATGTATCTGTATAACAGAAAGATCATCAGGCCCGAATACAG
>JAGCRJ010000027.1 GCA_017964745.1 Lachnospiraceae bacterium | reverse complement strand
GACATCCCTTATCTCGAAGCGGTTCTCATCGACGTCCGCAATGATCAGTCTTGTATCGGAGAGTTTGCTTACGGCATTGGATCCCATGTTTATCAAGAATCTGCATTCGCCTTTATCGGTCATGACATGGAAATATGCCTAGCCGTACTCATCCTTGATGCTGTAGATCTTGCTGATGACGGGTGTGAAATAGCAGAGCGTAAGCTGGTGCATAATGACCTCTTTGGTTTCCGCAGGCATTGAATCAAGATCTTCGATGATGCCGATCTCTTTTCCGGAACCTTCGTATTCCCTTACCGACAGATACTTATCCGCATCCGAAAATGGAAAGAGTCTTACGATCTTAACCCTGTCATAATGCTTTCCGTCAAGATCGAGGCTCACAAAACCGCCATCGGTCCGGGTAAATACGGCACTCGCAGGAATGATGTGCGTTGCGGTCATTTCCTCCGCTTTCTGTTCAAATATGTTTAGAGTGTTATCTGACATTTTGTTCTCCTTGGTATCATGGGAAAGTCTGTTTTAAAAGCTTTCGCTTTTTCTCTGCAGTGATTTGTTCTGAAGATCCAAAAGGTTATGGAAGATGCCGTCTTCATTTGTATAAAGCTCATCCCATGTTCCTTCTTCAACGATCCTTCCGCCGTCGATAACGATCAGCCTGTCCGCATCCTTAAGGGTTGAGAGCCTGTGTGCGATGGAAAGCGTTGTTCTTCCCTGTACAAGATACTTAAGCGAATGCTGTATCGCCTTTTCTGTTTCGGTATCAACGCTTGCGGTAGCCTCATCGAGTATCAGTATCTTGGGATCTGCGAGGATCGCTCTTGCGATGGATATGCGCTGCTTTTCACCACCCGATAAGTCTTTGCCCGATGCACCGATGATCGTGTCGTATCCGTCGGGAAGCTTTGAAATGAATTCGTGAGCGCTTGCAAGCTTTGCGGCCCTGATGATGTCGGCCTTGGTTGCGCTTACGTTTCCGTATGCGATGTTCCTTGCAACGCTTCCCATGAAGATATATGTATCCTGCGATACCATCGCAACGTTTCTTCTGAGGTCGGAGAGAGCAAGGTCTTTGACACAGGTTCCGTCGATGCTGATCGATCCTTCGTTTACATCGTAGAGTCTCGATATCAGGTTGACGAGAGTTGATTTGCCGGCACCGGATCTTCCGACTATGCCGAGCATTTCTCCTTCTTTTACCTTAAGGTTTATGTTCTTAAGAACGGGACGACCTATCCTGTATCCGAAGGTCACATTGTCCAGCTCAATCTCGCCCTTCGGCTGTGTCAGCCTTACAGGGTTTTCTTTTTCACGGATCTCGGGGATCGCATCGATGATCTCAAAGAGTCTTTCCGCGGAATTAATGCTTTCGGCCCACATCCTGAATATCCAGGAAAAGGAATTCATCGGACCGTTCAGCTGCATTACGTATCCTACGAATGTGATGAGAACACCGAGCTCGATCTCATGAGTCTTCAGTACGAAGAACACACCGACGATCCAGATCCAGATGCTGGATACTTCCTGGACCATGTTGTAGAGGATCGCGAATTTGTTTCTGAGCCTTACTATGTTGATCTCGGCATCACGGAGGTTCTCACTCGGATGGTTGAATTTAACGATCTCGTTTTCCTGCTGTCCGAATGCCTTTACAACACGTGCTCCCGTGAGGTTGTCGTTGGCTCTTGCGGTAACGGCTTTCTCGGCACGGTGCCTTTTGCCTGAAAGGTTCCAGAGTCCGGGACGGAGCTTGACTGTCATGAAGACCAGGAGAGGAAGGAGTATGCATGCTATGAGCGCCATCTTCCAGTTCAGTCTGTACATGACAGTGAACGTGACGATGATCGTTATTCCGTGAACGAATACCATCGGGATTCCGTCTATGAAGAATTCCCTTACTCTTTCGGAATCGCTCAGGACTCTTGTCATCAGACCGCCGGTCTGTTTGTTGACGAAGAAGTTAAGTGAAAGCCTGCTCATCGAATTGAAGACATCGGTCTTGATATCCCTGACGGTGTAGGCAGCGACCTTCGCCATGACGTATACCTGGAAATAGTTTGAGACCGACTGAATGACCCTTACACCGATCATCGTAAGGGCGACCATTCCGAGTGCAAGGATATATTTTCCGCCCAGTCCGAAGCGTGCGAGGAATACGTCGTCCTTTTCGAGGACATGATCGAAGAGGACCTTACCCGTCAGGTACGGCCATGCGATGCTGAGCGCCGCGGATGTCAGATAGGTCAGGAAAAGAATAAATATGGAAACCTTATACTTAAGGAAGTATTTAAGTGCTCTGAAGAAGATGGAGCGTTTGCTCTTTTTCTTCTTTTCATCCGCTTCTTCCGCGGCATCATCGGCCGGCTCTTCTTCATGGGTGATCTCTTCGCCCTTAAGGAAACCCTTGAGCTTGCGGAAGAGGACACTCATTTCGGATGAGTATCTGTTCGTGAATGCGGCGAGGTGAGTCGGAACTCCTTTGTAGTATGCGGAAAGGACGTTTGAACCTATATAGGTATCGAGGCGCAGGTGGGCCAGCTCACTTATCTCATAAACGGCTGTATCCGTTACCTTTATATCTTCATCCGGCAGGTCATCCGGAACCGTCACACCGCCAAATATGTTCAGATGTCCTTTAGGGAGTTCTTTGGTGCAGATGACGACTTTATCCGCGGTAACGGCGATAAAGCCCTCTATATATTCTCCCGAAAAGGAAAGATCTATGGGGCTTGATAACAGGATCCCGGATTCCTCTATTCCGAGATTCTTCAGCAATTCTGTATCGGATTTTTTGAGTTTTGGATCTTTGTTCAAGACATTTCTCCGTAATTTCGTCTTATTGAGTCGAAATGTATTTTATCATAGGAAAATCCTTGATTCATCCATATTATACCAGCGGTAGAACAACTCCCGGTTGAAAATGGCAGGTCTGAAGAGGCTTTGAAGAATTCCCTAAATTTTTTATAAAAAACAGAGGGATTTCCAATTTAATGGGGTATAT
>JAGCRJ010000269.1 GCA_017964745.1 Lachnospiraceae bacterium | reverse complement strand
TCATTTCCCTTATTCTTGCCCTTACCGTGATTCCTTTTGTGCATCTTTGATTCTGTAATAGTCTTCGGCATCTATCCCAATCTGAACAAAATCCTTTGCCTTAGCAAATTTGTTGTCCAAAAGTACTACAGTCTCCACATGGCTCGAGTGCGGGAACATATCAACGGGTGTTGCCTTTACGAGTTCGTATCCGCCTTCGCGGAAGATTTTCAGGTCTCTCGAAAGTGTTGCGGGATCGCAGCTTACATAAACAACACGTGACGGAGCAAGGGTAAGGATCGCATCGATGCAGCTTCTTGCACATCCTTTCCTGGGCGGATCCACCACCACGACATCGGGAGTTCTTCGTTCTCCTTTTCCGGGAAGCATTGTCTGTATGACATCCTCCGCAGCACCGGTTATGAACTCGGCATTACGGATCGCATTGATCTTCGCATTTTCCTTTGCATCCTTAATGGCTCTGTCTACGATCTCCACTCCCGTGACATGTCCCGCCTTTTTAGAAAGCATCAGCGAGATCGTTCCGATTCCGCAGTACAGATCGAGGACTTCCTCTTCGCCGGTAAGTTCCGCATAGTCCCTTGCAAGACCGTAGAGCTTCTCGGTCTGTACGGGATTGACCTGGTAAAAGGAAAGAGGAGAGATCTTGAATGTAATTCCGACAAGCGTGTCGGTTATATACCCTTCCCCGTAAACGGTTCTGTACGAATCACCGAGGATGACATTGTCCCTTCTTGTATTCGGACATACCGTTACCGACTTAAGATCATCCTTCATCACATCGGAGAGCAGTTTTATAAGTCCCGCCTCATCCGGGATCTTGCTTCCGTTGATGACGAGATTCACCTGGCACTCTTTTGATGTAAAACCGTGTCTTATGAGAACATGTCTTACAAGCCCCTTACCTGTCTCTTCGTCGTATGCCTTGACATGGTTTTTGTTCATCCAGTTTATGACTGCATCAAGAAGAGCGGAATTAACCCCCGGCTCTATAAGACAGTCATCGGTTTCGATGACGGAGTGGGTGTGCCCTGCGAAGAATCCGGCATGGGGCTTTCCGTCCTTTCCCATACGTACGGGGTACTGAGCCTTGTTGCGATATCTGTACGGTTCGTCCATCCCGACTATGTCGCACAGCTTCTCTGAGATCTCTTCTTCGGAATATCCTCCGAGTCTGATAAGATCGTTTTTTACTTTATTGTATTTATAGCGGAGCTGTTCTTCGTATCTGTAATTCTGAAGGGAGCATCCTCCGCATTTTCCGGCCACGCCGCACTCTGCTTTGCATCTTCCCGCGGAAGGTTTTATCACCTCCTCTATCCTTGCAAAGCCGTAGCTCTTTGTTACCTTCATGACCTTTGCCCTGATCTCGTCACCGGGCAATGCGTTTTTAACAAAAAAAATGAATCCGTCACTTTTTCCGATACCGGAGCCGTCATCCGATATATCCGTAACGGTCAAAGTGATCTCATCATTTTTCTTAAATATTCTTTCACTCATATTCTTATAAATTCGGAGGACATCGCAGCTGCAACATCCTCCGGTCATTTATCCGTGTTTACATTATCGTTGATCTGACATTTGCGTCATTTAGGAACTTCTTGGTTCCGAGCCACTGTCCTTTCTTGTCGGCTGAATTCTCAAAAAGCTCCGTAAATATCTCTATCTTGGAATCCATCTCATCCGCAAGGTTGAGGGCCATTGCCTCGACAAGTGCCGGAAGCTTGGGGGATCCGAATTCATATTTTCCGTGATGGGCGAGTATGCAATGCTGAAGCTGTGACAGATGCGTGTGTGGGAATCCCTCGATCTGTGAAGCGGCTGCACCTACCATCTCGGATCCCATGACTATATGTCCGAGGAGCTGTCCGTCATCCGAATAATCGTTCTCGGGAAATGCGGTGAATTCCTTTGTCTTGGCAATATCATGGCAGAGCGCCGCGGTGATCAGAAGATCCCTGTTGAGTACTTCATACTTTCCGCTGATATAATCGCATACACCCGCAACCCCCAGAGTGTGCTGCATAAGCCCTCCGACAAATCCGTGATGCACGGTCTTGGCTGCGGAGCAGGTGCGGAATTTCTTTGACAGTTCCTCGTCTTCGACAAAAAGCTTTTTGAGGAGCGCGTTGTAATGAGGATCCTTTACGCTGTCGATAAATCCGAGGAGCTCTTTAAACATCTCGTCATTGTTCCTGGGGCTGACGGGAAGATACTCTGCGGGATCGTACTCTCCCTCTCTTGCAACGCGTACGCGCTTGATGTTGAGCTGCTTGGCATTGTTCCAGACATTCACATCCGCATTTACTTCAATGTAATCATGCTTGCTGAAATCATCAATTCCGGCATCGCCCGGTTCCCAGATCTTACCGTCTATCGATCCGGTTTTGTCCATGAGCTGTACATTGAGATATTCCTTGCCGTTCTTGGTAACTGCGGAGGACACTCCCTTGCACAGATATATCTCTCTTATATGATCGCTTTCATTGATCTCGGCTATATGCTTCATATATTTCCTTTCAATTATCTTCGAATATTATTCCCGAAGAACGTGCTGTCATGACATATTCAAGCTCGACATACTGCTGCTGTGATCTTCTCATAACGGCAGCTGTCACTTTATCTCCGGCCTCATAGGTCTGGAGGACATTGACGTAATCGGTATAACTCGTGATAGGTGTATCTCCGAGCCTTACGATGACATCGCCCGTTCTGATCCCCGCGAGCATTGCGGGTGAATCCATCTCGGTCCTCAGGACATATGCCCCGTAGGGAACACCGAGCTGGGAGTTTGCTTCGTTGGTAACGTAGGTTCCGATCACACCGAGGTATATTCCCGGCTTTCCGCTTGCCATGTTTCCGATCCTGTTCTTGAGCTCGCTTATTCCGTATGCCCAGATCAGTCCGTCGATATCGCTCTTCTTCTGGTCGGGTGCGATGATGCCGATAACCTGTCCGTTATAGTTGAAAAGAAATCCTCCGGCGTTTTCGGCACCTGCGATATTGGTCTGGATCATGGTGTCCGCGGTGTCGGGATATTCCAGCGTGCTCCTGGATGCGCTTATCATTCCGTATCCGATGGATCCGACGCTTCCCATGGGACTTCCGAGTGCACAGACCGGTGTGCCGACTGCCGCATAGGTGCTTCCCAGGGTGGCAAGAGGAATATTGGTCTGAAGATCCGAGCTGAGATCCGAGATCCTTACCGAGATCATTACAAGTCCCGTCGCTTCGTCAGTCGCCTTGATCTTTCCTTCGGCAACGTATCCGGTACTGAACTGGATGGCCAGTGACTGTGCACCTTCAAGAGGAGCTTTATCTGCGATTATGTACAGGTCAACGCGGTCTTCCGCAACTATCAGGCCCGATGCCTGCTTGCTGTGCTGCTGCGTGGTTCCTATCCAGTCGGTATCCGAGGTGATCGCCGTGATGGTGACTATGGACTTGTTCATTTCCCTGACATAGGCAGCCATCGACTGATACATCTGCCTGTAATCGGTAACGTCCAGTGTCAGCTGTGAAAAGAGAACCTGAATCTGCTCGTTCGTAAGCGGAAGCGATGCTACCGCAGCGGAGTCGTCTCCTTCTTTGCCGAAAAAGGCTTCCTGCTCCATATAATCCTGCAGGACCTCCTGGGGGGTGATATCATCGCCCGTATCTATGAAGTGAACTGCATCCCTTCCCTGACCCTGGTCGCTCCTTGAGATCCACTTGCTTAAGACCGGTTCAAGGATCCAGATGGTCACGGATGCGATGATTCCGAATACAATGGCAAGCAGCGATGTCATCAGAGTTCTTCTGAGCAGCCTGTATTTGTTGATGGGTCTTTTCTTGATCTGCTCGGATATGATGCTCCGGTTAAACGCTCCGTTTTTTTCGGAATCTATTATCTTTTCATCCTTATTTTTGTTATTCTCCATGGTTATTTCAGTATATCCGTACCCATAAAAAAAGTAAAGAAATAAGGGGTCCGCTGTGATATACTTAAAAAAGCCATGAATACTAAGGTTTTACGCACACTTGAATATGATCGGATCATCTCACTTTTGACCGATGAAGCTGATTCAAAACCCGGAAAAGAGCGCACAAAAGCGCTGGTTCCGATACGCGACCTGAAAGAGATCGAAACCCGCCAGTCCCAGACCGCCGATGCTCTCTCAAGAGTCATCAAAAACGGAAGTACTTCCTTTGGCGGAAACCACGATCTTAGATACATCGTCAAGACTCTGGAGACAGGGGCAAGCCTTTCGGCTACGGACCTTCTTCAGGTTGCATCACAGCTGGAAAACGCCGCAAGGCTGGTAAAATACGGAGAATCGTCGGGCGGAGGAATCTCCTCGGCCCTTAATCCTGCTAATACGGGCATAAAGCATTCGGTGGATGCCGAAAAAGGAGCATCGAGCGAAAGGGAATCCGACGAATCATTTACGGATTCTCTCTCGGATCTTTTTTCCATGCTCTCACCCATTCCTTCCCTTTCCGAAGAGATAAGAAGGTGCATCCTTTCCGAAGAAGAGATAGCCGACGATGCTTCCCCGGAGCTCAAAAAGATCCGCAGGCAGATCGGCCTTTCCGCGGACAAGATCCATTCGACGCTGACCCAGATGATAAACGGATCCTGCCGTACTTACCTTCAGGAAGCAGTCATCACCATGCGTGACGGCAGATACTGTATTCCCGTTAAGTCCGAATACAAGAGTCAGGTTCCCGGAATGATCCATGACCAGTCCTCTACCGGCTCCACTTATTTCATTGAACCCGCCTCCGTTGTAAACCTCAACAACGACATCAGGACGCTGATGAGACAGGAGCAGGAGGAGATCGAGAAGATCCTGGCGGACCTTTCCGCAAAGTGCGGACTCCATACCGAAGAGATAAAGGTTAATCAGGAGACTGAGACCGAGCTCGATTTCATTTTCGCAAGGGGAAAGCTGGCGCTTAAGATGGATGCCACCCGCCCCGCTTATAACAGAAAACACTACCTTGTTCTTAAACAGGCAAGGCATCCTCTCATAGACAGGAAAAAGGTAGTTCCTACCGACATCAATCTCGGAAGGGATTTTGACCAGCTTGTTATCACGGGCCCCAACACGGGCGGTAAGACGGTATCTCTCAAAACCGTCGGTCTTCTCTGCCTCATGGGACAGTCCGGACTCCATATCCCGGCTAAATCCCATTCCGAGCTGTGCATTTTTAACGATATTTTCGCGGATATCGGCGACGAGCAGAGCATTGAGCAGTCCCTGTCCACCTTCTCGTCCCATATGGTGAACATAGTCGAGATCCTCAAAAAGGCCGACAGGCACTCACTCTGTCTGTTTGACGAGCTGGGTGCGGGAACGGATCCTTCGGAAGGTGCGGCTCTTGCCGTATCCATCCTCGAGCATATGCATAATCTCGGAATCAGGACCATGGCGACCACCCACTATTCGGAGATCAAGATATTTGCGCTGAGGACCGAAGGCGTTGAGAACGCATGCTGTGAATTCAATGTCGAGACCCTGAGCCCCACCTACAGGCTCCTTATCGGTGTCCCGGGAAAGAGTAACGCATTTGCGATTTCCTCCAAGCTGGGACTTCCGGGTGATATAATAGAAGAAGCGAAAAAGCATCTCGATTCCGATACGGAATCCTTCGAGGATATCATACAGAACCTCCAGCAGTCCCGTATCGAATCGGAAAACGAGAGAAAAGAGATCGCAGAGTACAAGGAAAAGATACGTACTCTCCAGGATCAGCTCCACAATAAGAATGTCAGGATCGACGAGCAGAAGGCAGGCATCATAAAGCGTGCCAACGATGAAGCTGCGAAGATCCTGGAAGAAGCCAAGGAGATCGCCGACAAGACGATCCGCGACATGCAGAAAGCCGGCATAACCTCCGGTATGGCAGACCTGGAAAAGGAGCGCACCGCTCTCAGGGAGAAGATCAATTCCCTGGCGGAAAAGGAAGAAGCATCCAAAAAGGCCTCTTCCAAAAAGCAGCCTGCTGCCGATCCTTCCAAGCTTACAAAGGGTGTTCATGTGCTCATCACATCGCTCGGCATGAAGGGCGTGGTCCAGACCGAACCCGATGCAAAGGGTGAGCTTTTCGTAATGTGCGGTTCCATGCGTATGCAGGTCAAGACCGCTGACCTTAAGATCGACTACAGTGCCGTCCCCGAGGAAAAGACAACGGGTACATTCACAGGCTCCATCAAGATGGACAAGTCCATGAATGTTTCCGCCGAGATCAATCTTCTCGGCATGACAACGGACGAAGCTCTTTCCGCTGTCTCAAAATATCTCGATGACGCATACGTCGCACATATCTCTCCGGTAAGGATAGTACACGGAAAAGGTACCGGAGCCCTGAGAAAGGCAGTGCATTCCTATCTCAGAAAACAGAAGAATATCGATGAATTCAGACTCGGCGAATACGGTGAGGGTGACGCCGGAGTCACGATCGTTAAGTTTAAATAAGAGGGAGAATACTATGGTAGACAAGCAAAGGATACTTATAGTAGACGATGACAACAATATAGCGGAGCTCATTTCGCTGTATCTTGTCAAAGAATGCTATGACACACTCATCGTCAATGACGGTGAATCCGCACTCGAGAAGATCCCCGAGTTCCGTCCGGATCTCATGCTCCTCGACATCATGCTTCCGGGCATCGACGGTTACGAGGTATGCAGGCAGGTCCGTGCGAACAGCGATCTTCCCATAATCATGCTCTCCGCAAAAGGAGAGACCTTCGATAAGGTCCTCGGCCTTCAGCTCGGAGCGGATGATTACATCGAAAAGCCTTTCGATTCCAAGGAGATGGTTGCGAGAGTAAAGGCGGTTCTCAGAAGGACCGTTTCCAAGACAGCTCCCGTTCCCGAGGTTACCGGCGACGGCATTGATGCGGTTTCATACCCCGATCTTCTCATCAACCTGACCAATTATTCCGTAACCTACAAGGGACGCACTATCGATATGCCTCCCAAGGAGCTCGAGCTTTTATATTTCCTCGCTTCATCACCCAACAGGGTATTTACAAGAGAACAGCTTCTCGACAGGATCTGGGGCTACGAATATTCGGGCGATACCAGAACCGTTGACGTGCATATCAAGAGGATCCGCGAAAAGATCGGCGACAACGAAAGCTGGCGCATCTCCACCATCTGGGGTAAGGGTTATAAATTCGAGACCTTATGAAGCACACTCTCTACCTGAAGTTCATATTGGGATATGTCATATTCGGTCTGTTCTCTTTTCTGACCGTTACTCTTTTTGTCCCGAAGATCACGAGGGATTATCTCATATCCCAGAAAGCGCAGAGTCTGTATTCCGAAGCATCCCTGATAGCAGATACCTATGCGCAGGGACTTTATTCATCGGTGACCTCACTTGAAACGGTCACTCTCCAGCTCGATGCTCTCAGCGTTTATATGAACACGGAGATAAGGATCATCTCACCGGGCGGTGTTGTCCTTCTTGACACCGCACAGACCGAGCCGGGTCCCGAGCCTGCGCAGATTCCGGAGTTCGATCCTTCCATAGGCGGAGGTTCCTATTATCTGACCGGAGATTTCTTCGGATCGTTTGACGAAGAGGTTCTCTCCGTTATCTGTCCCATCACATCCGATTATCTTACAAAAGGATATGTGACCATCCATTATTCTCTGGAAGAGATCGAGGCACAGGTCAATTCCCTTCTCGGGATCTCATACATCACTCTGGTCATCATGTTCCTTCTTTCCCTTATCATCCTCATATTCTTTACGAGGATCGTGTATGTTCCGCTCCGAAAGATCACAAAGGGCGCGGAGAAATATGCGGAGGGTAATTACCACTATGAAGTAAATGTGGAAAGCCGCGATGAGATGGGATATCTCGCAGCCGCCCTCAACTATATGTCCGGCAAGATAGCGGATGCCGAGGATGACCAGAAGAAGTTCATCGCAAACGTATCCCACGATTTCCGTTCTCCCCTTACTTCGATCAAGGGTTATCTCGAAGCCATGATCGACGGCACCATTCCTCCCGAGATGCATCAGAAATATCTTGGAATAGTGCTCAATGAAACGGACAGACTTACCAAGCTCACCAACGGTCTTCTTACACTCAACAATCTGAACACCAAGGGAATGCACCTCGATCTTTCCGATTTCGACATCAACGAAGTCGTCAGAAAGGTTGCGGAGACATTCGAGGGAACCTGCAGAAAGAAATCCATTGCGATAGAGCTTGTGCTCATGGGTGACGAACTCTTCGTACATGCGGACAAGGGCAGGATCGAGCAGATAGTTTACAACCTCACCGACAACGCGGTTAAGTTCTCACATCACGATTCGGTCATCAAGATCGAAACCGCGGAAAAGAAAAACAAGATCTATGTATCAGTCAAGGACACGGGCGTGGGAATCCCTCCCGAAGACATAAGCCTTATCTTCAACAGATTCTATAAATCGGATTCATCGAGAGGTAAGGATAAGAAGGGAACAGGCTTAGGTCTTTCGATAGTAAAAGAGATCCTCACCGCACACAGTGAGAACATCAATGTAATCTCAACACCGGGAGAAGGAAGCGAATTCATCTTCTCGCTCCAGCCTTCCGATCCCGATGAGATCTGACAAAACAAAGGGACGGCTTTATTGTTTACTTTAGTTTGTAAACAGCAAAGCCGTCCATCTTTTTCAATATTTTAATCTGTAGAGGTACGCTCTTCCTTTTTTCCCGATGTGTTCTATCACACCGATCTTATTTAAGAATGCGACGATCAGGCTCGCATGGTCTCTCTTCATTCCGCATTTTATCGCATCGTTTACGGTAAATTCTTCGGGTATGTCCTCGGGAAGAAGCTGCAGGTAATCCTCGGGACATTCAAATAGTATATCGTCTATGATATCCGTCGGAATCTTGTCCAGCCAGGTTCCGTGTTTTTTATTTTCCTTGCCGTATCCGTCCTTTATCCTGAATTCATCGGCATCGATGATCACGATGCGGACGCTCAGATTTTTGTTTTCGAGGAAATCCCGTATCCCGTATACTTCCCTGATCGCATCCTC
>JAGCRJ010000268.1 GCA_017964745.1 Lachnospiraceae bacterium | reverse complement strand
CTTGAGTGACCTCAGGTATTCCTTGTGCTCGGGAGTGACCCTGTTGCTCTCTATGGATTTCTGTATTGCCTTGTTGTGATTCCATGCGGAGAGCTTTTTCTTTTCGATATAGGGAATGACAGCGTCATACTGCTTGGCAAGTGCGGTGGCAAAGTACCATGCGACCATCATATTGACGTAATACTCTTCCGACTTCACTCCCGCCACCATCTTCGGATAAGCCTTGTCGAAATCATCATCAAGGAAATGCTCCATCAGCATTCCGATCCCGAATCTAACGGTGTATGTATCATCCGATGCGATCCAGACCTTGACCTTTTTGAGAAGCTCCTCCTTATGTTTTTTGAAAACCTTGGGCGACATCTGGTCACAGGTTGCCCAGTTATCAACGTAAGGAAGGAATATCTCAAGCCTGCCCATGCACTCATCATAATCCTTCATTCCCGAAAGAATGAATGCGTGAAGCTGGTCTTCGTCAAAATACTTATGGGGAAGATCGTCAAGAAACAGACTGCAGTCGTAAGCTTTCAGAAGTTCCTTCGCAAGGTCCCGAAGCTGCGGAGTCCTTGTCCCGATGATACGCTTGGGATCCACGGTCGGGATCAGCTTTGCCTGAAAGTCCCTGTATTCTTTATCCTGAATTGCAAGGAGTTTTTCCCTTATCTCTTTTACTTTTATCTTTTCCATACCGGTTATGCAAAAATGCTGTTCAGATTTTCGATGCGGTTCTTCTTTTCGGAAACGATGATGACCTTGTCTCCGGGATTGATGCTCGTGCTTCCGTCGGGGATAATGACCTCACCGTCGCGTATTATCGAAGCGACTATGATATTCTTCCTGAGCTTAAAGGAAGACTCCTTAAACTGTACTCCGCACTTTGAAAAGCCTTCGTTGGCGGTAAACTGAAGAACCTCCGCCTTGTTCTCCGCAACCGACGCATACTTCTCAATATCGTTGGGAGCATCGCCCGCTTCCTGGTTGTGCACGAAACGGATGAGCTTGTTTACGGAGATCTCGGAAGGAGAAAGAGTTATATCAAGGTTGATACGGTGGAGCAGAGTGAGATGTCCGGGTGCTTCGATCCTTGTAAGAACGGAAGGGACGTTTCTGGACCAGGCATACATGCTGGTCACAAGATTGGTCTCATCGTTATCGGTCAGTGAAACAAGTGCGTCCATCGAACCTATGCCTTCGTCCTCGAGTATCTCGCCGGTCTCACCCTTCCAGAAGGATACCTTTATATCCGGATAGCGCGCCATCAGATCCGAGCATCTGTCGAGGTCCGCCTCGATGACGGTGACGTCCTTCTTTTCTTTACGGAGCATTTCAATAAGGTACTCAGCAGTGATCCCTCCGCCCACGATCATGACCTTCTTTGCAACGCGCTTGACGATACCGATCTTCTGAAGGATCTTCATAATGCGGTCCTTCCTTGCGGCAATGCCGATGCTGTCGCCCGCTTCGATGATGAACTGTCCGTCGGGAACATAGAGCTTGCCTCCCCTGAGAACGGTCGCGATAAGAATCTCATCATCGAGCTTCTTTCTTATCTCATACAGTGACATTCCGTTCAGAGGCGAATCATCCAGCATCTTTACGGTCGCCATCTGCATCATATCCCCGAACAGTCCCTCGGGCTTTACTATGCCGGGAAGTCCGATACTGAGGTCTGATGCCTCGGCCATATCGTATTTGGGATTAAAGATATAATCTATGTTCTGTTCTTTTTCGAGAGTCTTGCGCTCCGCCGCAAAGTCGGGCTGGAATACCCTTGCCACGGTGCGAAGCGTTCCCACGGCCTTTGCCTGCACACAGCTGAGGAGATTGATCTCATCGACGGGAGTGAGTGCGATGAGGATATCCGCGGTATCAGCACCTGCCTTGTACAGGGTTTCCTTTGAAGCACCGCTTCCGACCACTCCGCTTACATTGTATTTATCCGTCACTTCATCGACAAGCTCCTTGCGCTTGTCGATGATGGTGATGTCATAATTCTTTTTGGCGAGTGCTCCGATAAGTGAACAGCCGGTACGACCCGCACCTACGATGATGAGCTTCATATACATTTCCTTTCCGAAAACGATGGCCTGCGATCTTACTGATTTCTGTCTGCGGTCATTCTCTTCGTTTTGTGTTTTTCAAGTGCAAAGTAAACATTCTTTACGGTCAGTCCCTGTACGAGTACCGTGAAGAATATGGTTATGTATGTAACATTTATGAAAATGTCGTAAACATCCGGAGGAAGGAATTCCTTTGTTCCGAATGCAAGCGCCAGTGAAAGACCGCCCTTAAGCGCGGACCAGGTCATAAGCATTACGTATTCACCGATGCTGTAATTGCCGGGGATATTTCTCTTTCCGGTAAGGAGACTGCTGATAGATACTCCCAATCCTCTTGCGAGCACATTTATCAGGATCGCAGCGGGAGCAATGATCAGGATGTATCTGCTGACATCGATATTCAGGACAAGAAGTCCTATCATGATGAAGAGAATGGAATTGAGAAGACTTTCGACTATCTCCCAGAAATCCTTGTAGAGCTCTCTTCTGTCGATGACCATCGCCCTTCTTTCGATCTTCGAATAAGCACCCGAAAAATACATTCCGCAGACAACGGATGCGATGACACCGGAGAATCCGAGATGTTCGCAGATTATATAAACGAGGGAAACATCGAGAAGCGAGATAAGGATATACTTGATGGGATCCCTTGTGATCTCCATGAGCTTGAAAAGAACAAAGGAAACGACGAGTGCGACGGCAACCGCACCAACGATCTCCTTTAACATCAGCACGACGAAATTGCTGTCACCGCTGTGGATGACAAGGCTTCTTACAAATATGAAAAGCGTGACGCCGGTTCCGTCATTAAAGAGTGATTCGTTCTCGATGACGGAGCAGACATTCTTGGAAAGACCTATCTTGTTGAGTATTCCGGTAGCAGCGATGGGGTCCGTGGGAGATACAACGCATCCGAGAAGGATGCAGGTGAGGATATCCATTCCGAGACCGAATATAAACGATACGGCATAGAACAGGCATCCGTAGATGACGGATGAGATCATTGTCGTAAGAAGTGCAAGAAGGCTTATGGCTCTCACGTTCTGCCTGAACTTGCGCATATTGACCTTGCTCGCTCCGGAAAAGAGCATAAAGCACAGAACGCCGTCCATAAGATATTCTTCAAAACCGAAATCACCGAGCTCGGTCACAAATTCTCTGACAGAATCGATCCCGAGAAGCCTTCCGGCCGCCAGGAGCATCAGCGACAGGATAAGTGAAAACAGGATCAGGGCGATATCGCTCTGAATATGGAAATACTTCTCATTCAATATTCCGATCATCACTATCATCATCAGAATGATGATCAGAAAATACAAAACACTCATGCGGATCCTTTCGGGTTCTTTCAGGCTTTTTTCAGCCCGAACCGTATATATGATATCCTCTATATTTTAAAGAATTCGGCATATTCAGTCAAATTTCCACTGTATTTAAGACCGCTCAACCCAAGGTATATATATATTTAACGCAAAAAAGGGTATAATATCGTAAAATGCCTTGTTTCGGCGGTACCTGAGCATGAAAAACCGCTCCGGGAACAAGAACGCAAACAGGAAAGAAAGGCCTTCGTATAAAGAGGTAAGTTATGATAGACAGATTACGTACACAGATAAATGAATATTTCGTCGGAAAAGAAGACGTTGTCGAAAATGTTCTCATATGTCTTCTTGCGGGCGGACACGTCCTTATAGAAGATGTTCCCGGTGTGGGAAAGACAACCCTTGCCAGGGTTCTGGCAGGTTCGGTCGATATGTCGTTCGGACGCATCCAGTTCACACCCGATACGCTTCCCGGAGATGTCACCGGGCTATCCGTATATAATATGAAGACCGGCGAATTCGAATACAGGGAAGGTGCGATCATGCGAAGCATTATTCTTGCGGATGAGATCAACAGAACCTCTCCCAAGACCCAGTCCGCCCTTCTCGAAGCAATGGCAGAGGGAAGCGTTACCGTAGACGGCACAAAGTACGATCTTCCCAATCCTTTTATGGTGATCGCCACCCAGAACCCTACCGAATTCATCGGAACCTATCCTCTTCCCGAGGCATCGGTCGACAGATTCATGATGAGACTCAGCATCGGTTACCCCGGAAAGGATGAGGAGATAAAGCTTGCGCGCAATCACATCGAAGGCAGGACCGCGGATAAGATAAAGCCCGTATGCTCCGCTTCCGAAGTGCTTGAAATGAAAAAGAAGGTCCGTGAGGTGACCGTCGCGGACGGCTGCCTTGCATATGCGAGAGAGATCATCGAGCTTACAAGAAGTGAATCCCGTTTCATACTCGGCGCATCGCCCAGGGCACTTCTTTCTCTGATGAGCGCATCACAGGCGAAGGCATTTCTGTCCGGAAGGGATTTCGTAAAACCGGACGACATCAAAGCCGTTGCCGTTAACGTTCTTAACCACAGACTTGTGCTCACTCCCGAAAGCCGCATCGCAGGCGAAAAGAAGGACGCGATCATCAAGAGTATCATACTCAAGGTAAAAGTTCCCACGAAAGAATAATATGACAGCTCGCAGGATCGTCTTAATACTATTATGGATCCTATCCCTGGTCGGCATAACCTATTACGGCGGCCCTGTCAGCTACGGCTTTTTTGCGGCCGTAACTCTTGCTCCTTTAATATCGCTTCTCTACACACTCATCGTTCTCATCCGTTTCAAGATTTATCAGGATGTGAACAGAAAGAATGTCACGGCGGGAAGCATCTCGGATTTCTACATAACCCTTCAGAACGAGGATCCTTTTACCTATTCGGGAATCCGGATAACCTTCTACAGCCCTTTTTCAACAATAAGCGGAATTGACGAAAACGCGGAGTATGAGCTTCCGCCGCATTCCGGCATCAAAAAGGAAACATCCCTTTTCTGTAAATACCGCGGTGAATATGAGGTCGGAGTCAGAAAGATAATCATCAGGGATTACCTTAAGATCTTCAGACTCACCTTCAAAAACAGAGAACCCTTCCGTGTAAACGTGCTTCCTGCGGTTTACAGACCCGTCGCGCTCAAAACGCTTGAGAATATCGATTCCGCATCGGTCGATTCACTCGGAGGAAATACCGAGCCCGATGTTACCGTAAGAGAATATGTTCCCGGCGATGATATAAGGAAGATCCACTGGAAGCTGACCGCGGCAAGCGGAAAGCTTCTCGTCAGAAATACAACAGGCGAAGAAAAACAGGGCATCGGGATAATCATGGATCCGGAAAGATATTCGCAGGATCCTTATGACTATCTTCCTCTTGAAAACAAGATAACCGAAACGGTGATCGCGCTTCTGCAGTTCTTCCTTGCAAATTCCGTAAATGCATCCGCATATACCCGGCAGACCGTTCTGAGAACAGATATCGTAAAGGACGCAGATGCTTTCAAAGAATTCTATACATTCCTTTCCGGCTACAGATTCGAAAAAGATACATCCGTAAAAGAAATGCTTTCGCAGCTGATCTCGGAAGGAACTCTTTTCTCACACAGGATAGTCATTGCGGTACTGCATACGATAAGTGCCGATACGCTTGATGCGATACGTATCATGGAACTTAACGGTGTTACCGTGATCGTATATCTCATTACCGACAATGAGCATGAGGCCGAAAATGCAAGGACACTGCTTCACGGCAGATTCTTCCGCATCGGAACGGAAGAAGATCTGAAAGAGGTGCTGTGATGATCGCATTTGTGTATGACATCATATATCTCATATCTCTTTCACTTATTCCCACACTGTGGGCTGTTTGTCATGCATACGAGGATGTCCGCACGCTCCCTGTTTTCCTTGTTTCGTTTACCGTATCCGCGATCATACTCATCTTCATACATATCAAAAACACCGGAAAAATAATACTGGGCGGTGTGCTGATCACGATCGCGGCAGCCTCTGCATTTCTTCTTCCGGAAGATATCAGATCATCATTTATGGAAGGCCATCCCTGGCTGGCCACTGCCATTCTTATCCCTGCGATCGTTACCATCATCGGAAAGTTTCTGTGTTCTTTCAGATTCGTCCGTCCCGTGATATCCGGAATCCTCGCAGCGGCTCTCGCATACGTAATGTTCAATGGGATCGATATTCCGAAAGCGGTCGTCTCATTCGCTTTCTTTTTCGTGCTCTGCTCGTTTGCCGATGAAATACAGACCGGATGGAAGAAGCTTGGAAAGCTCGAGAGCAAAAAGCACATTGTCTTCATTTCTCCTTTCCTTATTCTCTTCCTCGTACTGATGCTCATATTCCCCGCAAAGGAAGAACCGTATGACTGGGCACTTGCAAAGAAGATCGCACAGACGGCATATGACAACTATTACAGGATCAGGGAATATCTTCAGAGTCTCGGACAGAGAGACAGCGCGGATTCATTCCTCGGATTTTCGGAATTTGCCGCGATCGGAGACGGCTCCGGTGATAACGACAAAAAGGTCCTCGAAGTGACTCAGATAACCGGTAATTCTTCCTATGCCTATCTTGCGGGCAAGACCTTTGATACATTTGAGGATCTTGAGTGGAAGAAAACATACGAGGATTCCGATATGGATTCCCTTACCGACTGCCTTGAAACCCTGTATGCCGCAAGGCTTTATTCCGGAGAGCTTTATACCGATTATATAAGGCACGGCCAGCTCGACATACGTGTTCTCAACATGCACACCACGCATTTATTCACACCGCATAAATACTATAACTTCACGTATATGAGCGATGAAATTCCGTACATTTCAAACGGCGGTGATCCTTTTTCGGAAGAACGCATGACATACGGTGATGTATATTCCGCGGAGTATTTCAGACTCAACACCGACAGCCCCGAATTCGAGGGCTTCCTTGAAAACATCCCGGCTGATGACGAAGACGAATGGATCCGTACCCAGAATTCATTCTACTTAAAGCACATTCCTTATATCTCCCTCGAAGAACTCGAAATGTACAGAGAGAGAATGAATGAGGTTTACTTAAGTGAGCCGGATATCTCTCCGGAACTGAAAGAATATCTTGATGAGTTTTTCGAAGACTGCACCACCGATGCGGAAAAACTCAGAAAGCTCGAGAAGCTCTTTAATTCCATGAGATATAACATCAGAGTCGGTGCGGTCCCGGAAGATGTCGATACCACATCGGAATTCCTGGATTATCTGATCTTCGAAAAGCAGGAAGGCTACTGTGTTTACTATGCAAGTGCATTCGTCCTGATATCCAGATACATCGGCATCCCTTCCAGATTTGTACAGGGTTACCGCATAGAACTTCATAACCGCGGTTCGGCGGTGGTCACGGAAAACTGCGCCCATGCATGGCCCGAATGCTATATCGAAGGAATAGGATGGATAGCATACGAACCGACTCCCGGCTTCAGGATATCAAACAGATGGAAAACTTCTTCAGAGCTTGCCGAAGAAAAGGAACTGGTATCCACGGTAAATGAAGATTACGTTTATGAACCCGAAGTGGAGCTTCCGGATATCGAGACAGAAGAACACGAAGAAGCAGACCCGATCGACTGGAGATATCCGGCGCTGATCGCAGCAGCTTCTCTGGCAGCCGCACTCCTTCTCCTCATCATAATAAGACTGGCGGGGCGCATCAGATACGCTCTGAGCAGCGATGAGAAGAAATATAACATTATCTTTGCAAGAAATATGAAGCTTCTCAGAATAGCGGGATTATCAAAGCCCGATGAAGAAACCTTTGAGGAGTTCGGAAAAAGAGCGGAAAAAGAAATCCCCCGTAATCTTCTGGCTTTCATAGATACTTACGAAGCCTACGCTTACAGGGGAGATGATATAACAGGTAAAGATGTGACTGTAATACATGATAACAACAGTGGCATCATCGATCATATAAAGAAAACCGGGATCAGGGGAAGAATATCCCTTGTGGGTTATTACCTGTTCATGACATAAATTCTACAGGGATTCTTACGTTTTACCGGCGTCCCATAAGTTCATTTACCTCGCTCAACTTCGGAGGATTGAGGGGAAGCGGGAAACGCGAGATCGCAACTCCGGAGCATGCGCTCGCAAACCTTACCGTCTCCTCATCACTCATGCCGTGTAACAGGGCATATACACATCCTGCCTTGAAGGTGTCTCCTGCTCCGAGAGTACTCCTAACTTCCACCGGATGAGGCTTCATATGATGTATTTCCTCACCCTTTCTCGCGTAGAGCATATCGCCGCCGCCCTGCGTTATTATCGTCAGGCCGCTGCTCTCTTCCTGCATGAGTTTCATTATCTCTTCCGCACTCATTCCTTCATAGGTTTCGGTGCATTCCTTTGAAACCACATTGATCGCAGCATTCTTATGAAGAAATGAATCATGCTTTGAATCGATGGTCACATAAGGGATTCCTCCCTTTATGCAGATCTCGGCAGCCCTCCGGGTTTCCTCTCCGAAAAACGGATCGATCGCGGCGACCCTGCTTGATAAGATATCTTCCTCCTTCGGAATGCTCCACCATCTCTTTCCAGTGGAAAAAAGAGTCTGGAATCGTCCCATGGGTGAACGTACAAGACCCGCGATCACAACATAATCCATAACGCCGTCATCATCCGTCACAAAATTCATGGATGACAGATCGACATTCTTATTCTCATAGAAGGACTTCAGCATCGGTGCAACCTCGGTTCCGATCCATGTTCCGTCCATCTTGACGGACACGCCGAGGGAATCGAGCACCGTAGCCGCGGTTCCGGTCTCTCCGCCGGGCAGGAAATAATGCTCCTTTATCTCCGAATATTCATCGGGCTTTAAGAAGCCGTCTTTTAAAAGAAACGAATGTGTTCCGAGTATCTGGCCGAAAAGATAAACATCATATGCCATAGATTATCAACCCCCTTTTCACGGTCACAGGTGTTCGCCCTGTCAGAATATTATATCACCCGGCGCATTAAATATCCCAATGCAAAATGAGCCCTCCGACCTTGTGCGAAGGGCTCAATATAAAGGATTTAAGGATTATTGTTTTGAACGTGACCGCTGCGAACGGCGCATCACTTGTAACAGTGCCAGAAAAGTGATCCGACGGTTATAACTACTTCGCCGTCCGCTTTGATCTTCTTTTCAAAATATGACTTAAGTTTCTTCTCGTTATCGGATATGAGTTTCTCATTTCCCCCGAAGGAACTCTTCATCTTGCGGATGAGATCGTCCGCGTCATCAAAGTGCCAGTTATTTGTGATCTCCGTCTTTTCAACGCGGTCAAAAAGCTTTTCGAGCATCTTCCTGCATTCTTCCTGGGCCTTCATCTCTTCATCCAGGATTGCATCGATACCGGAGGTATTCAGTCCGATCTCGTCAAACACATCCCTGAAATACTTTCTCCATCTGTTTACAGCTGCGCCGTTGAAGGAAAACATTCCGCCCTTAGCCACGGCACCGCTTGCTCTTTCCACAAACTTTGCGGGATCCTTAAGTTCGAAGTTGATGTAGTGTGCGATGACGAGCGAGAATTTCTTTTCCTTGCCGATCTTCTTCCAGGCCTTGTCACCTTCAAGATCTTCGAATTCAAGATCAATGGATACACCCTTGGGAAGGGTACCTTTGTTCTCATTAACATACCATGCAAATTCATCCGCCCAGCTTCCGTGGATGTCGTAGCCTGTTATCTTGCTGCTCTCCGGAATGCGGGACCAGTTGTTTCTCCAGAGCTTTGCGTATCCGAATCCGAGATCGAGTATTCTTTCGCTTCTTCCTATCTCAAGCGATTCGAATATCTTCTCGTACCAGTCCTTTTCCTGTGAAGTGTGCCTGAGTGCATCCCAGTGATGCTCGTCCGCTTTCTGGTCGAGGCTGATGTTACGTACCATATCCGCAACATCATCCCAGTCAAGCTTTCCTTCTTTCCTGCTGAGGGTTCTGTTTATGGCATCGATAACCTTCTGGGTCTGATACTTTCTGTCCTCCATCTCCTTAAGCTGGATACGGAGAGCGTCCTCAATATCCACGGCATCACCCGCGACAAGATTATCCCTTATCTCTTCAAGTGAAAAACCTATTGTCTTGAGAGCAACGATCTTCTCGAGGATCACAAGGGATTCTTTATCGTAGAGTCTGTAATTGCCCTCGGAATAATCTGCGGGCTTGAGGAGCCCTTTTTCATCATAAAGTCTTACTGCTTTTTGTGATACGCCTGCCTTTTTGGCGATCTCACCGGATGTCATTTTCTTTTCCATACAGGAACCTCCTTTCCTTGATAAGACCACCTTAATGGGTGCCCCAAGGGAAGAGTCAACACATATTTTCAAAAAAATTTATCCGGCATTCCGGATCATAAAAAGCAACCCTGCATTGCCTTGGACGTCGGCTCTGCAGGGTTTGATTATATCACAGAATGATCGGCTCTGCGTATTGCGGCTCTCGATATCTTGCCGTTGGAAGTCAGGGGGAGGGCTTCCGTAAACACGATCATTCTCGGATATTTATATATTGCTGCTCTTTCTTTTACGAAATCCTGTATTTCGGTCTTGAGAGCATTGTCACCGGTATAGCCCTGCTTAAGGACTATGCTTGCCTTTACGATCTCTCCGCGTTTTTGTGAAGGATATCCCGTGACCGCACAGGCAAATACGGCCGGATGCTGCATAAGGATATCCTCCACCTCGGAGGGGCCTATCCGGTAACCGCTTGATTTTATTACATCATCATTTCTTCCGAGGAAGAAATAGTTACCTTCTTTATCTTTGTACGCTTTGTCCCTGGTGTGGTATACGCCTCCTTCCCAGACACCCGCGTAAAGCTTCTCATCGCACAGATAGCCTTTGAAAACTCCGAGGGGGATCCTTCCGCTTTCGGGAACCAGGACTATCTCGCCTTCTTCACCGGCTTTTACTTTATTGCCGTCTTCATCAACAAGCTCTATATGATACAGAGGAGATGCTTTTCCGATCGAGCCCTGAACGGGATCCGTACCGATGGGAGTGCATATCTGAAGCGCGGTCTCTGTCTGACCGAAACCTTCCCTTATGACAAGACCGGTCATCTCCGTAAACTTTTTCGAAACGGCAGGCGGCATCGGTTCTCCCGCTGTGGTGACCGCTTTAAGAGAACTGAGATCATAGGAACCGAGATCTTCCAAAAGGAAATACTTATATATGGTAGGAGGGGCACAGAATGTGTTTACCTTTTCATCCTGTATCAGCCTGAGCATATCAGATGCATAGAAATTGTCATAGTCGTAGACCATGATCGCGGCACCGACAAACCACTGTCCGTAAAGTTTTCCCCACGCAGACTTCGCCCAGCCCGAATCGGCAACGGTAAGATGAACATCTCCCTCCGAAGACCCGTGCCAGTTTCCGGCGGTGTATATATGTGCTATCGGATAAGAGTGATCGTGTATTACCGCCTTGGGAGATCCGCTGGTGCCCGAAGTGAAATAATAGAGCATATCATCGGTTACCTGTGTCTTCACTCTTTCGAGATCTTCCGGAGCTTTATCCATCAGTTCATCAAGATCATATGCATCTTCGAATCCGGCACCGGTAACTATCTGAAGAATGTCCCTTCCCGCTATCGCTTCTTTTACCTTTTCACAGATGTTTTCGGAATTGACACAGATTACCGCCCTGATCTTTGCGGCTTCGCATCTTTCCCTGATGTCCTCTGCGGATACCATATGGGAAGTTGGCACCGCGACTGCTCCGAGCTTATGAAGTGCAAGTATGGATATCCAGAACTGATACCTTCTCTTCATGAGGAGCATCACAGCATCGCCCTTTTTAAGTCCGAGCGTGCGGAAAGCACATGCCGCCTTATCGCTGAGCTTTTTCATATCACCGAATGTGAATACCGTCCTTACTCCGTCGGAACTTCTGTGGATAAGTGCAGTCTTTTCCGGTGAGATACGTGCATATTCGTCAACCACATCATATGCGAAATTAAAATCTTCACCGAAGGAGGTTTCTGCTTTTACGATCCTTCCGGATCCGTCCTTTATCTCTTTGTAGTATCTTTCAAAAATCTTAGGCATATATATACCGTCTTTACCGGTAACCGACCTTTCTGAATCTTTGGTATCTTGCTTCGATGAGATCATCGGTTTTCATCTGCATCAGTTTTTTGAACTCATCCTTAAGATTATCCGACATTTCCTTCAGTTTTCCTTTTCTGCAGATGCGGTCGATAAGACCGAGTTCCAGAAGCTTGTCGGCCGTCAGGCACAGCGCCTTCGCAGCTTCATCCGCTCTTGACGTATCCTTCCAGAGAATATTCGCACAGCTCTCCGGAGAGACCACGCTGAAATACGCATCTTCCGTCATCCATATCCTGTCGGAATGACAAAGCGCCAATGCGCCTCCGCTTCCGCCTTCTCCGATGACAACGGATATGATAGGAGTCTTCAGATCCGACATCTCCGCGAGGTTATCGGCTATCGCCTTTCCCTGTCCGCGCTCCTCCGCATCTACCCCGCAGAAAGCTCCTGCAGTATCGACAAAGCAGAGTACCGGCCGGGAGAATTTCTCAGCCTGCTTCATTAGTCTTAATGCCTTACGGTATCCTTCGGGATGTGCGCTTCCGAAATTCCTGAATATCCTCTCCTCGGTGTTTTTCCCTTTTTCGATACCAATGACCGTAACAGGCATATCGCCCAGATAACCTATTCCCGCGATGACGGCCTTGTCATCACCGTACAGCCTGTCTCCGTGCAGCTCCGTGAAATCATCGATGAGTGCGCTGATGTGATCGATCGCCGTGAGTCTTTTCTCGCTTCTTGCGCCGAGCACCGTAGAATAATCTTCATTTGTCCTGACAGTGTTCTTGTTCATAACTTTTCGGAATGAGTTCACATCCCATGCATCTTGAGCAGTTTTGCAATGTATTTCTTCTGTTCGCATCTCGGAACTATGGCATCGATAAATCCGCATTCAAGAACTCTCTCCGCTCTCTGGAAATCCTTGGGAAGAGTTTTGCCGAGACTTTTTTCGATGACTCTCGGTCCCGCAAATCCTATCCTTGCTCCGGGCTCCGCAAGCGTGATATCACCGAGCATTGCGAAGCTTGCATCAACTCCGCCGGTCGTGGGATTTGTAAGAAGCACCATATATAAATTGCCGTCATTGGAGTGACGTTTTACCGCAGCGGACACCTTGGACATCTGCATAAGGGATATCATTCCCTCCTGCATCCTTGCGCCTCCGGACACCGTTATTCCGAGTACAGGAAGATGCCGTACCGTCGCGTATTCAAAGAGTCTCGTTATCTTCTCGCCGACCACGGCACCCATGGAACCCATCATGAAATTGGAATCCATGGAAAAAAGACATATCCTGTGCCCTTCTATCTCTCCCTCGCCGCAGATGACACCTTCCGTCTCCCTGCTCTTTTCCGCAGCTGCCCTGAGCTTGTCATCATATTCGGGAAAACCGAGAATGTTTTTGGAAGAAAGCTCACGGTCTGTTTCAATAAAGCTTCTTCTGTCGGTGAGCATGAGTATCCTTCTTCTCGCTCTTACCTGGAAATAATGACCGCACTCGGGACAGACAAAATGATTGTTCCTGATCCTTGATACGGCGATACGCTTCTTGCATTTCTTACACACGATCTTTCTTGCACTGCTTTTTCCGTCCGCGGATTCAAGATCGTTATTTGCTTTTAGAAATAATCTCTTCAGATCCATTTAAAGAACCTTTTCACATATACCCGCATCATATGTTCCGAGTGCAAACCTTACGTCTTCAAGGAATCTCATATGCATCTCCCTGTTATTGTCCACACCGACCAGAACAAATTCCGACAGTGCACTCTTCATCTTACGTATCGCACCGTCTCTCGTATCCGCACATACGACGAGCTTTCCGAGCATCGAATCATAAAAAGGAGTGATCTCAAAATTCTGATAAAGTGCGGAATCAAATCTCACATCAACTCCGCCCGGAATATGAAGAAGCTCAACCCTTCCGACCGCAGGCGACATATCACCCGGATGCTCGGCACAGATCCTGCATTCGATCGCATGGCGTCCCGTGTTTATATCCTCCTGCGTAAAGGGAATCGTTATTCCCGCAGCCGTTCTTATCTGCCACTCTACGATATCAATACCGCATACCATCTCCGTTACGGAATGCTCAACCTGAAGTCTTGTGTTCATCTCCAGAAAATAGTATTCATCGCCCCTGACCAGAAACTCCACGGTTCCCACAGTCACATAACCGACGCCCGATGTAAGCTTCTTCGCAGATTCATACATACGCTCCCTTACGCAGTCGCTGAGCACCGGTGCGGGACATTCCTCGATAAGCTTCTGATTTCTTCTCTGAACGGAACAGTCCCTGTCCCCAAGGATTATCACGTGACCGTCCTTATCCGCAAGGATCTGCACCTCGACATGCTTCACATGCTCGAGATATTTTTCCATGAAGATCCCGTCATCGCCGAATGAGCTTTCCGCTTCTTTCTTCACCTCGGAAAAAGCTCCCGCAAGTTCATCCTTATCCCTTACGATACGGATGCCCTTTCCTCCGCCTCCGGCCCTTGCTTTTAAGATCACGGGATATCCGATCCTCTCCGCGTTTTCTGTGACCTCATCCGGCGAATTAAGTATTTCGCTTCCGGGAATGACGGGAACCCCGCTTTCCGCGGCAATTCTTCTTGCGATCTCCTTCTGTCCCATCTTCTCCATAACGGAAGATGACGGTCCTATAAAGACGATCCCTTCTTCCTCGCAGGCTTTCGCAAACGATGCATTTTCCGAAAGCATTCCGTATCCCGGATGAACAGCCTCGGATCCGGTCTTCTTTGCGATAGTGATAAGAGCACTTATGTTAAGATAGCTGTCCCTTGCAAGAGGACCACCTATGCAATAGCTTTCATCGGCCATATTCACATGCAGGGCATCCTTGTCGGCTTCGGAATAAACCGCAACCGTCTCTATTCCCATTTCCTTGCATGCCCTGATCACACGTACCGCAACTTCGCCGCGGTTTGCTATGAGGATCCTGGAAAACATACCGTCATTCCTTTCCGCCCATAAGGGCAAATGAAAAATCACCGCCCATACATCTCTTTCCGTCAACACTCACTTCTCCGTGAAGGAGATACAGAGGGTGACATCCGTTCAGGATCTTCGTATCGATCTTTACAAGATCTCCCGGTTTGATCATATTTCTGAAACGGATCTTATCGAGTCCCGTATATACGGGTGTAACACCGGCTTTCATCCTGTCTTTGAAAAGAACGCATACCGACTGTGCCATCATTTCGCACTGGATCACACCCGGTACTATCGGATTGCCCGGAAAATGACCCTGCAGGAAAAACTCATCTCCGCGCACTCTGTAATATGCCGTTGCACTTCCGTCTTCATTCATCTCCGCTTCATCCACGAGCAGCATCGGTTCGCGGTGAGGAAGTATCTGTTTTATTTCTTCCCGATTCATATAATTTCGTTCCCGAATGATTTTTTTTTTTCATGTTTTCTTATCAGTTAAATTGTCACAGAGCTGTTTATCCGATGACAAATAATGTCTGATGATATTCGACGAGTGCTCCGTTCTCCGCAAGCACTTTGATCACTTTCCCCGAAGCGGGTGACTTCACTTCATTCATCATCTTCATCGCCTCGATGGTGCAGAGAACGTCACCTTTCTCAACAGCATCTCCTTCTTTGACCGGAGTTTCGTTTGCATAGAACACTCCGAGTATCGGTGCCTTCACTTCCGTTCCGCTTATGGCGGCTTCCGCACCTGATACATCCGCATAACTTTCGCTTTTTTCTTTCGCACTTCCGAAAGCTTCTTTCTCTCCGGACCTCCGGTTTCCTCCGCCTGTGCATGCGGATATTTCACCCGTAACAAGCTTTATCTCTTTTTTCAGTGTGAGCTTAAGATCCTTTTCTTCAACCGAAAGCTCCGTCAGTCCGAGCCTTTCGAAAAGATCTCCGTATTCTTTTATAGAGCCCATCTTCCGCCTTCCTTTCAGATCCTCTTAAGCGCGATGACGGCATTATGTCCGCCGAATCCGAGAGAAGAACTTATCGCATATTTCACAGCCGTCTTAACAGCAGTATTCGGAGTATAATCAAGATCGCATTCATCATCTTTTTCCCTGTAATTAATCGTGGGAGGAATGATGCCGTCCTTCAGCGCAAGTGCCGAAGCAATCGCCTCGACCGCCCCCGTCGCACCCATCATATGTCCCGTCATGGATTTCGTAGAGCTGATATGAAGATCATATGCTCTCTTTCCGAATACCTTCTTAAGTGCCTTGGTCTCCATCGCATCATTTAAATGAGTTCCGGTTCCGTGGGCATTTACATAAATATCATCATCCGCTTCGATACCGGCTTCCTCACATACAGCCCTAATCGCCCTGACTGCTCCGTCGCCCTCGGGATCCGGTGCCGTTATGTGATACGCATCGGAGGTATTCGAATATCCGACAACCTCCGCGATGATCTCAGCTCCGCGCGCCTTTGCATGCTCATACTCTTCCAGCATCAGGACTCCTGCGCCCTCGCCCATTACAAAGCCTCCCCTTCTCTTGTCAAAAGGAAGACTTCCCTCGCTCGGTTCATCCGACAGATTAAGAGCCTGACAGTTTATGAAGCCTGCCATCGCAAGTTCGTTGATCGAAGCCTCGCTTCCACCCGCAAGGATCGCATCCGCGTATCCGTGCCTGATCGTCCTGTAGGCCTCACCTATGCAGTGTGTCGATGTCGCACATGCGGTCACGATGGGGAGTGTCGGTCCTTTCGCACCGAATCTTATGGACACGGATCCCGATGCCATATTTGAGATCATCATCGGAACAAAGAAAGGAGAAACCATCTCGGGTCCTTTTTCATCAAGTTTTCTTGTTTCCCTGAGAGTTGAGGATATGCCCCCGATACCTGAACCGATGTAAACGCCGAAGCGTTCCTTATCGAGATCACTTTCAAGAATTCGGCTCTGTTCGACCGCCTGCTTGGACGCAGCCATCGCATACTGCATATACAGATCGGATTTTCTTATCTCCTGAACCGTATCGTAAACCTTCTTCGGATCGAAATCCTTTACCTCGGCATCGAGATTTACTTTGAGTCCCGATGCATCAAATCTCTTTATCATGTCGATACCGCATACACCCGAGGTTATATTCTTCCAAAATGTTTCGATATCATTTCCGACGGGAGACACTACTCCCATTCCGGTGATCACAACTCTACACATACATTCCTCCGTCAACCTTTATGACTTCACCTGTTATATACCTCGAGCTTTCACCCGCAAGAAAAAACGCAAGCTCCGCAACATCCTCCGGCTTTCCGAGGGTTCCGAGAGGTATTGTTCCCGTGATCATCTTCGTATACTCCTCGCCCAGAGAACCCGTCATATCGGTTTCGATATAACCCGGCGCTATGGCGTTGCATCTTATCTTCCTGCTTCCGTATTCCTTTGCCACGGTTTTGGTAAAACCTATGATGCCCGCCTTGGAAGCCGCATAATTGGCCTGTCCCTTATTTCCCATAAGACCGACAACGGAGCTGATATTGATGATATTTCCGCTGCGCTGCTTTATGAAGCTTCTGATGAATGCCTTTGTCATATAGATGGTTCCCTTAAGGTTCACATCAATGACATCGTCTATGTCCGAATCCTTTAATGCGGGAAGAAGATTATCCCTTGTGATGCCCGCATTGTTGACCAGGATGTCCGTATGTCCGAAATCCGCAAGGATCTCCTCCGTCACATCCGTTACATCCTTTGCATTGCTTATGTCGCAGATATAGAATCTGACATTTCTTCCGGTCTTTTCCAGCCTGCTCATTGTTTCCTTTGCCGCATCCGAATCACTCGTTGCGATCAGAGCAATATCCGCTCCGCAGGATGCGAACTTTTCCGCAATGGCTCTTCCTATTCCTCTTGTTCCGCCCGTTATGACGGCAACCTTTCCATCAAGCATATTTAAGTGCCTCCAAAGCAGTTCCCAGAGTTTCCGTGTCGCTTACATTAAATATCTTTGCCCCGGGACAGGTTCTCTTTACAAATCCCGACAGAACATTTCCGGGTCCGCATTCTATGAATGTATCCGCACCGGCACCGACCATATTGCGGAGAGTCTCTTCCCATCTGACGCTGTTTGATATCTGCCCCGAGATAAGATCGATTATCTCTCCTTTTTCCTTCGGATAAACTGATGCCGCTTTGTTCGAATAGATATCGGTGTCTGAACCTTTGATAAAATATCCTCCGCCTTTAAGTTCATCCCTGAGACTGTTTGATGCGGACTTCATGTACGGCGTATGGAACGGACCGCTTACGGCAAGCGATATGCATCTTACTTTTTTCAGGGACAGTGCGATCTGAAGCTCCGATATCTTCTCTGCAGCGCCGGATACAACAATCTGTCCGGGACAGTTGTAATTGACGGGATACACTCCGATCTCTTCACACATCTCTTCAAGCTCACCCGCATCCATTCTCAGGACCGCAAGCATTCCGCCGTCTATTCTCCTTGCCGCCTCATCCATAAGGAGGCCTCTCTTGATCACCAGTCTGAATGCCGACATCTCATCCATGATCCCGCTGAGTGCAAGCCCCGCAACCTCGCCGAGTGAAAAACCCGCGATCATATCCGGAGCCACACCGTTTTCCTTAAGAGAAAGAGCCGCGGCAAGATCAGCCAGAAAAAGGCAGGGCTGTGTATTTGAAGTGCGCTTTAATTCCTCATCGCTTCCCTCAAACATCTGCTTAAGAGTTCCGGGTCGTATCTTTTCCGCTTCATCAAAAATATCGCGTACCGCCTTACTGCTTTCATATAATTCTCTTCCCATACCGGGATGCTGGCTTCCCTGTCCCGCAAGCAAAAATGCTGTCTTTCCCATTTATATCTTTTCCTGTTTCCGGGTCATTCCTTCCCCATTAATCTGTATGCATCCCTGCAGATGCCGGTGATTATCTCTTCGCAGGTTCCTTCACTGTTCACGAGTCCCGCGATCTGTCCGCACATACAGGATCCGTTCCTTACATCCCCTTCTATCGCAGCTCTTCTGAGCGCACCCGCTCCGAGTTTTTCCAGATCCTCCGGTTTTGTGTTCGGATCCCTCTCCAGTTTGTCGAACTCCCTGCTCATACGGTTCTTGAGAGCACGGACGGGATGCCCGAGAGTTTTTCCCGTAACTATCGTGTCGCGGTCCTTTGCGGAAAGAACCTTTTCCTTATAGTTTTCGTGAACATTACATTCCTTAGCTGTAAG
>JAGCRJ010000267.1 GCA_017964745.1 Lachnospiraceae bacterium | reverse complement strand
TTCATCTGGTCAGATACGACTGCTGCCAGAGCGATGGAATTGACCTTTACTTCCTTGGTATCGGATCTGGAGGTAAGGATAACGGGAGCCTGGGTTCCGGTAAGGATGTTTCCGTTCTTTGCTCCGGGAACCATGTGAACGATCGACTTATAAACAAGGTTTCCTGCGTGGATGTCGGGGAAAAGAAGGATGTCGGCGCTTGCTGCGCAGGGACGGTCTGTAGCCTTCTTCTCTTCTGCTGCTTCCTTGTAAAGAGCGATGTCGAGTGAAAGAGGTCCGTCAACGATGCATCCCTTGATCTTGCCTTCCTCGTTCATCTTGCGGAGCTCGTCTGCCTCAACGGTAACGGGCATCTTGGGATTAACGACTTCAACGGCTGCAAGAGGTGCAACCTTGGGATTCTCAACACCGCATGCATTTGCAACCTCTACGGTGTAATCAATGATGGCAACCTTGTCCTCAAGAGTGGGATAAGGCATGAATGCTACGTCGGTAAGGAAAAGGAGTCTGTCGATGCCGGGAAGTTCGAATACACATACGTGAGAGAGAGGCTTTCCGGTACGGAGTCCGACTTCCTTGTCAAGAACGCTCTTAAGGAAGGTCTTGGTATCAACAAGTCCCTTCATATACATATCGGCCTTGCCGTCGTGTACAAAGCTTACAGCCTTGAGAGCAGCTTCGGTGGGATCCTTGACATCAACGATCTCATACTCATCAAGTCTCATATCAAGCTCGGCTCCGATAGAACGGATCTGGTCCTCGTCACCTACGAGAATGGCGTCGATAATACCCATTCTGTGTGCTTCCCTTACAGCTTCAAGCACGGGCTTGTCCTGTGCAACGGCAACTGCCAGTTTTTGCTTGTCGAGGCCCTTGACCTTTGCAAGCAGATCCGCAAAATTCTTACTCATGATATGTCTCCTTGTCTAAATAATTATGGAAAATACGCATTTAATCTATAAACGCACTATTCAAAATAATAGCACCCGGCGGGCTTTATTACAATACCGCCGGATGCTTGTGCTCAATTGCAGGATGCCGTTTTCAGAGGATCACCGTGAATCTGATCCTGCCATCCCGGGGAATCTCGGCACTTATCCGCCCTTTATGCGCCTCGGTTACTGCAAGGGCAACCGAAAGACCGATACCGAACCCGCCGGTTCCGGAATTTCTCGAAGCATCCGTTCTGTAGAATCTGTCAAACAGATGCTTTACCGCCTCTTCTCCGATACTGCCGTCGGTATCATTTTCAGTTGTTATTACCGCTTTTTTCCCTTTAGATGACAGAGAAAAAGAAATATTGCCACCCTCAGGGCAGTACTTTACGGCATTGTCCAGCAGAATGCTCATCAGCTCATAGACTGCTTTTTTGTCACATTTTATGTGCACACCGCTCTCGATGTCATAGGAGAATTCTTTCTTTTTCATGATCGTAAGAGACTTGACGGAATCCGCAGCATCCTCGGCCATGGCCGAAAGATCCGTTTCCTCCGTAACAAGTGACGATCCTCCCTCCTCCATTTTGGACAGAGAGATAAGATCATTTGTAAGTTCGGAGAGTCTGTCCGTCTGCCTTATGATATCCGAGACCCATTCATTATCCTGCCCCGTCTCCATCATCAGCACATCCGCGTCTGCCCTTATGATGGCCAGCGGAGTCTTGATCTCATGACCGGCATCCGATATGAATCTCTTCTGCTTTTCACCGGCCTCCTCTATGGGTCTTACAGCCCTTCCGGAGATAAGATATATGATACTTCCGATGATGAGAAGTCCCAGCAGGGATATTATGATGCTGGCATTTCTGAAGCTCCGAAAATTGGCAAGTGCGGCGCCTCTGTCACTGAAGATCACTATCCTGCCGCCGTCAGACATTTCCGAAACCAGGTATCTGTAATCATACACAAAGCCTGCCGTCTTTCCCGACATCACCACACTGTCCGCCATTATGACCGCATTCTCATCCGATACGGAATAAACCATATCCGTGTCGGTTTTAACTACATCACCGCCGGAAGAATATGTGACGGTAAAGAACCTGGTCTCAAAGGCAAGTTCGGGAGAGTCGATCCTTGCACCGTGCCATACACCCGGCGGAGGGCCTCCACCCTGGTCCGGGTTTCCCACCGGCTCTCTTTCCGGAAACCTTCCTCCGTTATCCGAAAGCATTCTGAGGATCATATCGGAATCATTCACTACCTGAATATAGTTGCTGATATTGATGCCACCCACAAGAATTACCAGTACGGCCAGCACTGACAAAAAAGCGGTCATGACAAATTTTATACGAAGCTTTTTGAACATCACTTATCGCTCTCTTCCTCTGTGACAAGTCTGTAACCCGCATTACGCACAGCCTTGATCCTCACGTTTGCACCTATCCCCACAAGTTTCTTCCTCAGATAGGAAAGGTTTGTCCAGACGATACCGGGATCCCCTTCAAAATCAAGTCCCCAGATCTTATCAAACAATCTCTCCGTGGTTATGAGCATTCCGGGATTGGACATAAGATACTCCATTATCTGAAATTCCTTGGATGATAATCTCACGCTTCCCGATGCCGATGAAAGTTCAAAACCTGCTCTGTCCAGAGACACATTGCCGAATCTCAGGATATTACCCTCCGAAGAAGAGTCCGTTCTGGTCATGGCTCTGAGTCTGGCAAGGAGTTCCCTGCCGTCAAAGGGCTTGGTCAGATAATCGTTGGCTCCAAGATCCAGTCCCTCCACCTTGTCATCCACCTCTGACTTGGCGGTGAGCATCATGACAGGTATCCCGATTCCCTTAGCCCTTATCCGTCTAAGCACTTCAAAACCGTCTATCTTCGGCATCATGACATCAAGAATGGCGGCATCGTAATCACCTGTGATCAGATAGTCCTCAGCATCCTGCCCGTCATAGACCGCATCCACGGAATAATTGTTTTTGGTAAGTATGGCGACCAATGCCCTGGACATTGATCCTTCATCTTCAGCAAGAAGTATTCTCATTCAGAGATCTCTCTTTCAATGATCCGTTAAAGTGTAAGCAACTGCTCCGCCTGTTTATTATCTCACATTTCAGGCTGAAAATCCCCATCCGGTCTGAAACCTTCTCCGGGTCGGCCAACCTCTCCCGGCCCGAAAACTTCTCCGGGACCGGGAAATCCACCCATGAACTGATTGGTTATGGTATCCGCCTCCACACCGTTAACGATAAGCGTTCCGCCGTTAAGCTCAGCTGTGCCATCATAGTCACATGCGGACATACCGGTTATGTCTATCCTTCCGCCGTTTATTATAAGATCTCCGTTCGAATCTATTCCATCCGTATCGCCTTCGCCCATTACTATGGTGATATCTCCGCCGTTAATCTCTACTTTCACCTCGGCATCCTCTGATTTCTGAGCGGCATTGATCCCGTCATCGCTTGCATTTATCACGATCAAACCATCATCTATCACGACACTTGTGGCTTCA
>JAGCRJ010000266.1 GCA_017964745.1 Lachnospiraceae bacterium | reverse complement strand
GGAGAGATCGGTATAGACGGAGAGATCATTGCGACGCCCGGTCACAGCGATGACAGTATTTCTCTTTTGCTGGGTTCCGGAGAGCTGTTTGTAGGCGACCTGAATCCTCTCTATGAACTGGAGCTGCATAAGGGTACGGAAATAGGAATAAGCTGGGACAGGCTGCTTGCACGCAAGCCTAAGACGGTCTATTACGGACATGCCAAGACATATACATTTGATGAAGATACATCCGCAAAAGGGTCGGGTGCGGAGGATCTTGTCTCCAAAATAGTAAAGTATATCGACAAGGGCTATGACATAAACCGCATCTGTAAAAAGACACATTCGGATGCTGAATTCGTACAGGATGTGATGAGGATGTACCTGACCCATCCCGGTGTTTCCGTGCAGGGAATCCTGGACAGGATCGAGATAAAGGGAAGATAGTTAAATTCCTCTTAAAAGTACCGCATTTTATTGACAAAGACGGTTCATTATGATAAAAATGAGAACGGTTCTCAAATTCAAATTGAGAACAGTTCTCATTTTATTTTGGAGAAAATTATGCCCGCAGGCTCTACTTACAAAACAAAACAGCGCGAGATCCTGCTCAAATATCTCGAGAAACGCTCCGGTGATCATATCACCGCCGGCGATGTATGCGAGTATTTCAAGGCACAGGGAGCATCCATAGGACAGGCTACCGTTTACCGTCAGCTTGAAAAGCTCGTCGATGAGGGTCTTCTGAATAAATACATTATGGAAGCTTCGGGACGTGCATGCTTTGAATATGTGGGCATGAGAGTCCATAAAAAAGGAAAGACCTGCTTTCATTGCAAATGCGAAAAATGCGGAAAGCTCATACATCTGCAGTGTGAGGAGTTAAAAGAGATCGGAAAGCATCTGAGCGAGGAACACGGTTTTAAACTGAACCCCATGAGGACGGTTTTCTACGGTGTATGCGATGATTGCAGAAGGAAGGAAGAAGATGCGGAATAAGAATATAAAATTCCTGCCTTTGATCCTTTCTGCCGTAATGTTTCTGCTCATGGCTTTCTCTGCATTTTATATTGCGGAAGAGACCGTTCATGAATGCTCAGGTGAGGAGTGTCCGGTATGTGAGTGCCTGCAGATATGCGAAGGCATATTGTATGAGACACAGGGCGCAAGGCTGATCATCATTTCGGCACTTATTGCTTATGAATTGATATGCCGCATCGGAATGAACGGCAGTACGGTTTTTTCTTTTGACACATTGGTTTCGGAGAAGGTACGAATGGATAATTGAGATTCCTCCGTCATGATATTTTTTTTCTGAAATTAACGGAGGCTAAAACATATGAAAAAGATATTTGCATATTTACTTGCTGCGGTCATGACGATCGCTACACTCGGCGGATGCTCATCCTCAAACGGTGCGGCTGCCGGAAATGACAAATTAAGTATTGTAGTTACCATCTTCCCTGAGTATGACTGGGTAATGAATGTTCTCGGCGAAAATCCCGCAGGAGCAGAGGTAACGCTTCTTCTCGATAACGGAGTGGACCTTCACAGCTACCAGCCCACGGTGGATGACATCATGAAGATCGCTGACTGCGATCTGTTCATCTATGTCGGCGGTGAGTCGGATGAGTGGATTGAGGATGCTCTCAGTGAAGCGGTCAATAAGGATATGGTGGTCATAAATCTTCTTGACGAACTCGGTGATTCCGTCAAGGAAGAGGAGATCGTGGAGGGCATGCAGGAGGAAGAGCATCATGAAGAAGGCACCGAATATGACGAGCATGTGTGGCTTTCACTGAAGAATGCGGTTAAGTTTACCGAGAGCATTTCCGAAGCGCTTCAGACGATCGATCCCGATAATGCGAATGTTTATGCGGAGAATTCCACGGCATATGCAGGGGAGCTTCTGGCACTTGATGAAGAGTACAAGGAGGCGGTTGCAAATGCTTCCGGTGATACCATTCTTTTCGGTGACCGTTTTCCTTTCCGTTATATGACGGATGATTACGGACTTGAATACTATGCAGCATTCGTAGGATGCTCTGCGGAATCTGAGGCAAGCTTTGAAACCATAACTTTCCTTTCCGGAAAGGTTGATGAACTCGGACTTAACTGTGTCCTTACCATTGAAGGCAAGGATCACAGCATTGCAGAGACCATAGTACAGAATACCGCTTCAAAGGATCAGGAGGTTCTTACTCTTGATTCAATGCAGTCCGTAACATCAAATGATATTGCAAACGGAGTAACATATATATCTTTAATGAACAGTAACCTGGAAGTTCTGAAAGAGGCTCTTTCGTACTAAAGGCAGGAGGAATTAAGAATGGCTCTTCTCACCGTTAAAGATCTGGCCGTAGGATACGGATCGCAGATCGTTGCGGAAAACATCAATTTTGAAGTCAATACCGGAGATTATCTGTGTATCGTGGGCGAGAACGGATCGGGAAAATCCACGCTCATGAAGACTCTTCTCGGCCTTCAGAAGCCTGAAAGAGGTCAGATAATCAAGGGTGAAGGACTTATGGAAAATGAGATCGGATACCTGCCTCAGCAGTCACCGGTCCAGAGAGATTTTCCCGCATCGGTGAGAGAAGTCGTTCTGTCCGGATGCCAGGGAAGGGGAGGCTTCAGGCCCTTCTACAGCGCGGAGGATAAAAAGAAAGCATCAGAAAATATGGAGAAGATGGGAATAACCGATCTTGCTTCGAAATGCTACAGGGAACTGTCGGGCGGCCAGCAGCAGAGAGTACTTCTTGCAAGGGCACTCTGCGCGACAAGAAAGCTTCTTCTGCTCGATGAGCCTGTATCCGGACTCGATCCCAAGGTTACCGCAGAGATGTATGCTCTGATCTCGGAACTCAATAAAGAGAAGGTAACGATAATAATGATATCCCACGACATCGGAACCGCAGTCAATTACGCGGATCACATTCTTCATGTCGGAGAGAATGTTTTCTTCGGAACGAGGGATGAGTACCTCGGAAGCAAGGCGGGAAAGTTCTTCCTTATGATGCAGTCGAGGGATTCGGAGCACCCTGTAATGTATAAGCCCAGAAAGACTATGACTAATATGGAGGATAAAGATAATGGATAAATTATTTCTTGCCCTTCAGTATCCCTTTGTCAGATATGCTATCATAGTCGGTGTGCTCATTGCACTTTGCTCATCGCTTCTCGGTGTTACGCTCGTTCTCAAGAGATTTTCTTACATCGGCGACGGTCTTTCCC
Organism: Lachnospiraceae bacterium; assembly: GCA_017964745.1. Taxonomy (GTDB): domain Bacteria; phylum Bacillota; class Clostridia; order Lachnospirales; family Lachnospiraceae; genus AC2028. The sequence goes on along the minus strand of JAGCRJ010000266.1, from coordinate 1,916 downwards.
ATGTTGCATTCGGCGCGATGGCTATCGCGGGTGTGCTTAATCTGACCAATAATATGATAGTTGCAATGCCGATCACCGTCATAAGCGCCATACTTTTGCTCAGGACGGGTCAGAATGCCAAGATAAAGGGAGATGCCGCAATCGCGATGATCTCGGTCGGTGCACTGGCATTCGGTTATCTGATCATGAATGTCTTCTCGACATCGGCAAACCTTTCGGGAGATGTATGCTCGACGCTTTTCGGTTCCACATCGATACTTACACTCAAGGGAAGCGATGTATGGCTGAGCATGATTTTGTCTTTGGTCGTTGTCGTAACATTCATTTTGTTCTACAACAGGATTTTTGCTGTTACGTTTGATGAGAACTTCGCGAAGGCAACCGGAACCAGAACTGAAGTTTATAACCTGATCATTGCCGTCATCACCGCAGTTATAATTGTTCTTGCGATGAATCTGGTCGGTTCGCTCCTTATATCCGCACTGGTCATTTTCCCGGCACTTTCCGCTATGAAGCTTTTCAAGAGCTTCAAGAGCGTAACGATCTGTTCGGTTGTTCTTTCGGTTGTATGTGCACTTGCAGGAATGGTCATTTCGATAATCACCGGCACTCCGGTAGGTTCGACTATAGTTGCCGCGGATATGGTTGTATTCGGAATATGCTGTCTTATCGGCAGGTTATGTGAAGGAAACAGATGATGAAAAAGAAAAAGCTTATATCTCTTTTAATATGCTTATCGTTTCTTGTGACCGGATGCGGTGCGGGCGGTACGGCCCAGCATACCGGCGGCCAGGGTTCATCGGTTGATGAAGTATTGCAGGCAGGCATGGCGGAGGCCGATGCGGAGGCTGCACAGTCCGGTCAGAATTCCGGAAATGAGATTGTTGTTCCGCTTGATTCAAACGACCCTGCACTTTTTGATCTCGGTGACGGTACAGCCATTCAGGCAGCCGCGGAAAGCAATCCGCCCGATCCCGATGAGATGAAAGAATTGTACAGTTCGACCGAAGGCGTTGATGTGGATATTACGGTTCTTAATTCGATCATGACCTATTCCCAGGTTTTCGATATGATAACGAACCCCGATTCATATAAGGGAAAGGTCGTCAAGATGGACGGAATGTATGTATGCAACTTCCCCAAGGAAGGAGAGCAGTTTTACTGTGCATGTGTCATCATGGATGCGACGGCATGCTGCTCGCAGGGAATAGAAATCGAACTTGATGATACATATGCGTATCCCGATGATTACCCCGAGTACGAGGATACGGTGACCGTCATAGGAACCTTCGACACATATATGGATGGCGGATATCAGTATTGCACCCTCAGGAACGCAAGGCTGCTATAACAGGATATTTACCCCGGACAGAATTGTCCGGGGTGTTTTTTGGTCTTTTGACTAAAAATCTAAAAACTTTACTAAAATTATTTGACGTTAAGAGGTGCATATGTTAATAAAAATTTAGTGGGGCTTTTTAATACCGAAAGGAGTTCTTATGAGGAAGGTAAAAGTCTGCCCATTTCTGACATCCGTTCTGATGTCCATAGTTCTTGTTCTCAGTTCGTTCGTTTCACTTGTTCATGCAAGTGAATATCCTGATCCCACAACCGGTAATACTGATTTTGCAAATGGCTTAAGTATTAGCCAGAATATTTTGGAGATATCATAATGAAAAAAATATGTATTTTATTAATTTATTCAATATTGATTTGTGGGTGTGGGTTCCACGAAGTGCAAGATGTAGATCCAGATGATGACTTATCTGAATACATCAATTCCTGTATAGGAGATTCAATAAAATATTTGGGACTCAGTAGAGATAAGGATGGTGTTTTGATATATACCTATTATGTTGGATTTGAATCGATATCCTCTGAAAACATTACACTATTTGTTGATGCTGTTTCTTCGT
>JAGCRJ010000265.1 GCA_017964745.1 Lachnospiraceae bacterium | reverse complement strand
TTTTGAAAATGCCAAGGGAATCCTATGAACTGATCGATGTCAGGGATGAGAGGCTTGTTCAATACGGCATGATCCCCGGTGCGGTCAATATCCCGCTCGAAGGATCGGATTCGGATTTTGGGGAAAAGATATCCGGCCTTTCGAAGGACAAAACGCTCGTATTCTACTGCCAGATCGGCCGCAGAACGAAAGAGATTGAAGATCTTCCCTTTTTTTCGGAGCGTGAATGCCTGAGCCTTGAAGGCGGATATGCCCGCTATATCAGCACCGGGTTTCTTACGGAAGCCGACAGGGTGGAAAAACAGCGCAGAGCGGAGGAAAGCATCCGCACGAGGTTTCATACCCGCCTATTTTCTCCGTTTGCGAAGGCCTGCAAGACCTACGAGCTCATAAGCGAAGGGGACCGGATCGCCGTATGCATTTCAGGCGGCAAGGACTCCATGTTGATGGCAAAGCTCTTTCAGGAGATACAGCGGCACAGAAAAGTCGGCTTCGAGCTCACGTTCCTTGTGATGGATCCCGGTTATAACAAGGAAAACAGAGCGCTGATCGAAAGCAATGCGGACGCACTCGGAATTCCGATCACCGTTTTTGAGAGCACTATATTTGATACTGTTGATACGATAGAGAAAAATCCCTGTTATCTGTGTGCCAGGATGAGGCGCGGATATCTGTACAGCAAGGCCAAAGAACTTGGCTGCAACAAAATTGCACTCGGACATCATTATGATGATGTGATCGAAACAATCCTGATGGGGATGATCCACGGCGCCCAGATACAAACGATGATGCCGAAACTCCACAGTACCAATTTCGAAGGAATGGAGCTTATCAGGCCGATGTATCTTGTCAGGGAGGCTGATATCTGCGCATGGAGAGATTACAATGACCTGCACTTTCTTCAGTGCGCTTGTCATTTCACCGACACCTGCACTACCTGTCATGAGGACGGCACGACATCGAGCAAGCGTCTTGAAACCAAGAAGCTTATCGCGGAGCTGAAGAAGACGAATCCGTTTATTGAGTCCAATATTTTCAGAAGCGTTGAGAATGTCAATCTGGACACCGTAATAGAGTATAAGAAAGACGGTGTAAGACACAACTTTCTGGATGAATACTGAGACGGCAGAAATACTTTTAGACCAAGACTGTTCATGATAAAATATTTCGGGGGGTGATAATGTATCAGGGAGTATAAATAAATGTCGGATTATAAGGAAAGCAAAGATAATCCCTTGCACAAAGAATATGGCATGTGGAGCAATACGTGCTATATCGTTCGAAAAATGGCTGAATATCAGCCTTCTGTACTGTTTCTGATGGCGCTTGGCTTTGTGGCCAAGTCTGTCTCCCCATATTTCATGGGAATATTCGGGAAATATGTAATTGATATCATACAGTCCGGCAATGCGGCTTCCGCTGAGGATGAACTGATCAGGCTCATACTGATCGCGGGTTTCATAGCGGCCGTTTTAAGATTGTGCTCGGCGATTTACGATTCCAAGGCCTGGTATCGTTTCATTTATGTGCGCATGAATATGATCACCGAGCGTATTGCCAAGGTGCTGGGTCTTAAGTATGAGCTTCTTGAAAGGCCCGACGTTCTGGATGCAGCTGAGCGTGCAAGCATGGCGGTTAACGATAACACAAGCGGTGTCGAAGGAATGATGAGACTGATCTCACAGCTTGGCGAGAACGGACTTACCGTCATAGTTACTTTTGTGGCCGTTACGGTTCTTGATCCGAGGCTTATCATAGCCATGGTCATTCTTTCCGTGGTTCAGTATATCTATTTCAGACATATAATCAGGATCGATAAGGAACAGGTCTGGGATAAACTGTCCGGGTCCTGGCGCACACGTCATTATATGGAAAGGATCACCCAGGATTTCGATTTTGCGAAGGATATAAGACTGTTTAATCTTAGTGATTATCTTGCGGAAAAGTTTGAAAAGGTCAATGCGTTTTTCATAGAAAGAAACGATCATCATCACAGGCTGTGGCTCCGTTATAACTTTGTTTCCGGAGTTGCCGGAACAGCCATAAAGGTGCTTGTGTATGCCGTCCTTTTTGCTTCTGTGCTCAAAAAGGATATGTCCGTCGGTGATTTCACGATGTTCCTAGCTTTTTCATTTGCATTTTCCGGTGCTCTGACCGGTCTTTTGCAGAGATTCGGAGATTTTAAACGGGCAAGTCTTGTAACGGATGATTTCAGATCATTCATAGATCTCGATACCGAGGATGATGAAAAGGATTGTATCCCTCTTCCCGATACGGATTCCTATGAGATCGAATTTGTTGATGTAAGCTACAGATATCTCAAATCGGATAAAGAAGCACTGTCACATTTAAATCTTAAGATACGTCCCGGTGAAAAGCTGGCTGTGGTCGGATTGAACGGAGCAGGTAAGACTACGATGATAAAGCTTCTTCTGAGACTCTACGATCCCACGGAAGGCTATATCACGCTGAACGGTACGGATATCAGAAAGTTCAGGCGTGCGGATTATTATAAGCTGTTCGCGCCTGTCTTCCAGAATGTTGAGATATTCGCATTCCTTATGTCTGAAAATATCGCAATGCTGAGGAAGGATGAACTTGACTCTGAGAAAGTACGTGATTGTGCTTTCGAGTCGGGTCTTAAAGAAAGGATCGAGTCTCTTTCAAAGGGGATCGAAACACCGCTTACCAAGATCGTTGAAGATGACGGTGTGGATCTGTCCGGGGGCGAAAAGCAGAAGCTTGCACTTGCAAAGGCTCTTTACAAGGGTGCCGGGATCGTGGTTCTCGATGAGCCGACATCCGCGCTTGATGCCATTGCGGAGCAGGCTCTCTATGAACGCTTTGATGAAATGATCGGTGATAAATCCGCAGTTTATATTTCCCACAGACTTGCATCCACAAGGTTCTGTGACCGTATTGCAATGTTTGAGGAAGGCCGGCTTGCGGAGTACGGAAGTCATGATGAGCTGATGGCAGCAAACGGAAAGTACGCCGGAATGTTCAACACCCAGGCGCAGTATTACCGCGAGAACCCTGAGAGCGATGAAAGCGGGGTGATCGCAAATGCATAAGATCAAAACTGTCATAAAAGTATTATTCCGCACCGCTGCAGGGAAGTATCCGTTCTTCTTTGTGCTGAAGGTTATAAGAATGCTTGTTACGACGGGAATGCCGTTCATTGCTCTCTTTATATCGCCTCTTATCGTGGATGAGATCGCAGGAGATCGGGATGTAAACAGGCTTATCACCCTTGCCGCGCTGCTTATCGGACTTGAAGTGGTCTTCCAGCTTCTGAACGACCTGTGCACCAACTATATCAACAGGTACAGCACCCGCCTCGAGAGATATTTTGATGTCCTTATCGGAAGACATGTTATGGAGCTGGATTTCCAGCTTACCGAAGACAAAGAGGCACTTGAGCAGATAGAAAAAGCCAGAACCGGAATGGACTGGTATTCCGGCGGAGTAAACGGTATCTCCGACCAGTTTTTCGGATTTGTGGGAAATCTTATTAAAGCGGCCGGTTACATTACCGTACTTGCAATATATGCACCGATCCTTCTTCTGATAATGGTCGTCTATGCGGCTGTCGATGCGATGTTCGTTTTGAAATGCAACAAGATCAATATTGAGGCCTTTGGCAAGCTTTCCAAAGTGAACAGGCTGTTCGGATATTTCGGATGGAACATAGTCGATCCCCGCTACGGCAAGGATATAAGACTCTATGATGCGAAAGGAATGATGGTCGATTCCTGGAAGGAGAACACCGATAAGAGCAACTCGCACTGGAGATGGCAGGGAGATACAAGTTTTCCTTTTATCCTCGCAAGTGAGTTCCTGAATCTCGGAAGAAGCATATTCGCATATTTTTACATAGCACTTCTTGCGATAAGAAAGGTGATCGGTGTAGGAACATTCACCCAGCTTATCGCTGCGGAGAGCGGGCTGGATAACGCGATCGGCGGAATGGTACAGAATGTGACCGAGCTTATAAAGCGCTGCAATTACGCTTATGAGTATGTTATATTCATGGATTATCCCGAGGCACTGTCCAAGGGAACGCGTCCGATAGAAAAGAAACCCCATGAGATAGAATTCAGACATGTTTCATTCACCTATCCCAAAACGGATCGCAAGGTGCTTGATGATGTGAGCATAAAGATCGTTCCCGGAGAGCATCTTTCCATCGTAGGACTTAACGGGGCGGGAAAAACGACGTTTATCAAGCTGCTCTGCAGATTGTACGATCCCACTGAGGGAGAGATACTCGTGGACGGCATCAATATAAAAGAGTACGATTATATTCAGTATATGGAACAGTTTGCCCCCGTATTCCAGGATTTCAAACTGTTTGCGTTTTCGGTAAAGGAAAACATAACTTTCGGCGAAGATGAGGCGGATGTTACCGCACTTACCGACAGAGTCGGACTGCACGATTTTGTTGAGGGTCTTGACAAAGGAACGGACACCGGCATCTTTAAGTTCTTTGACGAGGAAGGTGTAGAGCCTTCGGGAGGAGAACAGCAGAAACTGGCGATCGCCAGGGCACTGTACAAGGATGCTCCGGTTGTTATCCTGGATGAGCCTACCGCGGCACTCGATCCTGTTGCGGAATATGAGATATATAAGCAGTTCAATTCTCTGGTCGGAGGAAAATCCGCTTTCTATATTTCGCACAGGCTTTCCAGCTGTCAGTTCTGCGATAAGATAGCGGTGTTTGCAGACGGACATATTGCCGAATACGGAACGCATGCCGAGCTCGAAAAGATTGAAGGCGGAATATATGCTGAGATGTTCGAAGCCCAGGCAAAGTATTACAAGGATTAAAAAATTTTAAATGAAGAATATGATTTTGTGTTCGACGGGAGCCCTGATCGGCAAGCCGAACGGAAGAGATTACAATTTATTAAAGCCATTGTCGGAGAAACTCAAATGTGACGGCTTTGAATTCATGATGTACTCGGACTGGTATGACAGGATCGATGACATTGTGAACATGATCACAGCTGCGGGGCTCCGGATCCCGGTTTATCATGCACAGAAGAGCATCGGCGAAAATATAAGCAAAGGCGGCCCGGATGAACTGAAGGATGCATTTGAAAGATTCAGACTTAACTGTGACATGGCTGCCCGGTTGGGGGCGGAGAAAATAGTTGTACATTTATGGGACGGGATCACATCCGATAAGAATTTTGACAACAATATCAGGGCATATGGTGAATTGCTGAATATCAGCAGTTCGGCCGGGGTGGATCTTCTTGTTGAGAATGTCGTGTGCAATACAAAGGATCCTCACAGCAGATGGACAGAGCTGCTGGAAGTGTATCCTCAGATGCATTTTGTGTTTGATACCAAAATGGCGGCTTTTCACGGTCAGCTTGATCAGCTTTATGAAAGTGAGAATGAATATCTGTGGAAAGACGGTCATATATGTCATTACCATGTGAATGATTATGGCGGCGGTTTGAAGGATTGGGCCAATCTTAAAACGCTTCCGATAGGAAAGGGCCATATCGATTTCGAAAAGTTTTTCTCCTTTGTCGGAAAGACAGGGTATTGCGGTACATATACTCTTGAATCTACGGCATTTGACGCTTCGGGATCCGTTGATACGGATATGATCAACGAAGAAGTCAGATTCATCCGGGAACACTTAACGTGATCGTTTCTGAATTTATAAAAGGAATAACGCCGGTCAAGGCGTTATTCCTTTTTGATTTTAGGGTATAATAAACAGTTGTAAGAATTATATGTATCAGAGATTCAGGAGAGCATATGGTTATTGAACACATAGCATTATTTGTTAACGATCTTGAGAAAGCAAGGGATTTTTTCGTGAGATTCCTTGGCGGAATATCCGATGAGGGCTACTACAACCCAAAAGAAGAATTCAGATCGCATTTCATTACCTTTGATGACGGTGCAAGACTTGAGATCATGACCAAGCCGGGCGTGGCCGATGACGATAAGGAAAAGGAACGCACGGGTTACGATCACCTTGCGTTTTCTGTCGGAAGCAGGGAAAGAGTCGATGAACTGACAAAAGAGCTTAAGCGTGCGGGATATGAGGTTTTAAGAGGACCCAGGACCACCGGTGACGGTTACTATGAATCCTGTATCGTTGCAGTCGAGGGAAACCGTATCGAGATCACAGCCTGAGCCGGATACGGATAAAAAGGAAAGATCCGGTTGCATTTCGGGCAGGTGAATTTGCAACATCTGCCTGCAGCTGTGGAAGCTTCATGATGACTCCGTTATCATCGGATACAGATGATGAAAAAGGAGAACGTTATGAAGAAAACAAAGATCACAGCCCTGATACTTATGCTGGTAACATTGCTTGCGTACAGCTTCGGCGTATGTGCAGCGGACAACGCTGCAGATCCGGATGATCATGCCGGCATGACCGGGAATGAAATACCGGAATATATCAAAACCTTCCGCGATGAGACAAAGTGCGGCGCAGTCAGTGTCGCTGTCGTGACATCGGAAGAGGTCATGATTGACGGTGACAGCGACGGTCTTTATCAGATCGGTTCGATGACGAAGGCTTTCACGGGACTTGCCGCATTAAAGCTTATAAGCGAGGGCAGGATCTCTTATGATGATAATATCTCGGATCTGCTTCCGGGATTTGAGGCGTATTATGATGATGCGCCGGCGCAGATAACGGTAGAGCACCTCCTTTCGCAGACGAGCGGATACAGCAATGCGGAGAGCGTTTATCCGAGTGCCGGAAAGGATATGACTCTGAGCGACTGGGTCATGAGCATTTCCGGACGGGAACTGGCATCAAAGCCCGGTGAGGAATACGCTTACTCGAATGTAAATTACGATCTTCTCGGTGCTGTCATCGAAGAAGTTACGGGTGGATCGTTTGCGGATTATATGTACGATGAGATCCTTCATCCTCTCGGACTGAACGATACATATGTGGGCAAGCCGCAGACGGAAGAAAGGATCGTTCCCGGTTCGAGACCCGGATACCGCCTGGCATTTGAATATGAGATCCCTGTTTATGAAGGAAGGATCCCCGCAGGCTACTTTTATTCAAATGTCCGCGATATGGCAAGATGGCTTCAGATCTGGATGGGATGCGCGAATATCCCCGAAGAATACAGGGAACTGATAACGCAGACAAAGAATTCACTCAATGAAGAGGGCGATTATTACTCGGGATGGGAACTTTTTCCGGATGAGGTTTACGGTCACTCCGGAGGAACTCCGAATTATTCCTCGAGAATAGTCTTCTCCGAAAAGGAGATGACGGGAGTCTGTGTACTGACCGATATGAATGTTGCGGCATCAACGGACAGTCTTTGCAATTCGGTATTTACCTTTGCCACGGGAGGCAACCCCGGTAAGATCGCCGCGGATGTATGGACCGTATTTGATATTGTGTTTACCGCACTTTCGGTATTCGGTATCCTGATGCTTTCGGTTATAATATTCATTAAGAGAAAAGGCATTGTTATCGCGATCGGTACGGTATCCCTTGTCCTTCTTTTGTCCGTATGTATTACGATGCCGCTTATCTTCGGAGCGGGTCTTCGTGAGATCGCATTTACCTGGGCACCGCTCAGCTTTGCCGGAGGACTTATCATCCTTGCGGTAAATGTGCCCGTAAGTTTATTCAGTTTTATCAGATCGGGAAAGAATGAGAATCGAAAAAAGACAGGTTGAAGGTCAGCCGCTGACGGTCATAATCGAATATCCGGAATGGAATGACTCCGTCGAGTCTTTGGTCAGAAAGATCGGCAGGATGGATATTTCTTTTGTCGGAAAGACGGAAGAAGGATCCGTCAGCATAGGCATATCCGATGTCTACTATATAGAGAATGTGGAAAGAAAGCTTTTCATATATACGGAAGGGGATGTTTACAGGTTTGACGGTTCGATGTCCGATATCGAAAGCCGGATAGAAGATACCGCACTCGTACGCATTTCAAGAACCTGTATCATGAACACGGATCATCTGAAGGAGATAAGGCAGATACGCAACAGTCATCTCGAAGCCGTGATGGATAACGATGAGAAGCTGATAGTGTCGAGAAAGTATCTTCCCGATATCAAGAGGATATTCAGGAACGAGGGATTATGAAGAAAGTATTCAGAGATACCTGCATATTGTTTGCCCTGGCGGTGCTGAGCGTATTTGTCATATCGATCGTCTGGGTCGGCGTGACCGATGAGATCAGGCTCGTGCTCGAGCTCTTTGCGCTGTCGTTTGTCATTTCACTCGGCAATTATTTCCTGGATGAATACACCTCTCTGCCGGTGATCGGAAGCTATGCGGTCAAGTATATCGCAGCCACGGCGGCGGTAATGCTTTTCGGTTTCATAGTGGGATGGTTCTACAGGTCCAATTTCTGGATGGCATTCATATATGTGGGCATAGTCATAGTGCTCGCATACTTTATAGATGCCTTTAAGATCAAAAGAGATATCGAATATATTAATTCCGGGATCAGAAAGAAAAAGGGCTGAGGCCCTTTTTTAACATAGATTTAACATTGAAATGTCTTTAGATTTAATCTTCTGATGGTAAAATGATATCTGTATGGAGGCGTTAAGATGACTATTTCAGATATCATTTCCCTTTTTTCGGGAATCGCCCTTTTCCTTTTCGGAATGACACTCATGGGCGACGGATTAAAAGCTACATCAGGCAACAAACTCGAACCGGTTTTATTTAAACTGACCGATACACCCATTAAGGGCCTTGTTCTCGGAGGCGGTGTTACCACGGTCATACAGTCTTCATCCGCCACATCTGTCATAGTCATGGGCTTTGTAAACTCCGGTATGATGAAGGTTAAGCAGGCCATCCCCGTGATCCTGGGTGCGATACTCGGAACGAGCATAACGGGCTGGGTCATCTGCCTGAGCTATATCGAGGGAGCCGGCGGAGTCAGCAGCCTTCTTTCAACCTCCACCCTTACCGGTGTGGTTGCCATAATCGGTATTTTTCTCAGACTGTTCTGTAAGGACAAGGGACGCCGTCACATAGGCGATATCATGATGGGTTTTGCGATCCTCATGTTCGGTATGAGTGCGATGAGCGGTTCCGTAGGCGGTCTAAAGGAACAGGCATGGTTCGACCAGCTTCTTTCAACTCTCCGTAATCCCCTTTTCGGTATCTTAGTCGGAATAATGATCTCCGTTCTGCTCCAGTCCGCATCCGCTGCGGTAGGTATCGTGCAGGCTCTTTCCGTGACCGGTGCGATCGTCTTCGATAATGCACTTCCCCTTCTTATGGGTATTTCAATCGGTGCGGCTCTTCCCGTTATGATCGCCGCTCTCGGAACCAATACGGGCGGCAAGAGAACCGCTCTCAGTTATCTTGTTTCATGTATCCTGGGTGTTATGACGTGCGCATCGCTGTACTATATAGCGGATGCGGTATTTGTCTTCCCGTTCGAGGGAGTTGCCATGAATCCCGTAAGAGTGGCCATAGTTAACACCGTTCTCAGAATGTGCATGATCATTCTTCTTTTCCCGTTCCTGGATATTCTGGAGGCACTTGTATGTCTCATCATTCCCGAAAAGAACAATAAGTCACGCGATGAGATATCGCTCAATGACCGTTTCATAAGACACCCTTCACTTGCGATCGAGCAGAGCCGCCTTGCCATCTCACGTATGGCTGAGGAAGCACATCAGGCCGTTCTCGAGTCAATGCATCTTGTCGGAAGATACTCGGACAAGGAATATGAGGAGATCTCGGAGCTTGAGGATTCGGGAGACCACTATGAGGATGAACTCGGTTCGTTCCTTATGAAGCTTTCCGG
>JAGCRJ010000264.1 GCA_017964745.1 Lachnospiraceae bacterium | reverse complement strand
TCGTCATCAAAATGGCCGAATTTCATGTTGACTTCTCCTTTGTCAGTAAGTTGATGGGGTTTGATTATCCGGGTGAACCGGTCATTCGTATCTTAAGTCGCGTACGGAACCGCCGTCGTAAAGTCTTCCTTTTATCACAACCTTTTCGATCTGTGTTTCGAGCGGATGCTCGATAAGGGAGATCAGCTTCTGTGCAGCGGTTTCACCGATGAGCTCCGTGGGCTGTCTGAGCGTCGTGAGCGAGGGAGTCAGATGTCTTCCGACCCTGATGCCGTCGTATCCTACGATCGAGATATCCTTGGGGATCTCAAGCCCCGCTTCCTTGATCGCCGCGATGCCGCCGAGTGCGGAGAAATCATCGGGATAAAGAATGCAGGTGGGTCTGTCGGGAAGCTTGATCAGCTTTTCGGTAGCTATCCTTGCACGCTCGGTCTTTCGGTACTCCGCAACGGGAAGATATTCTTCCGGAACGGGAAGTCCGAGTCCCTCCATGGTTTCCTTGAAGGATGCGACACGGGCCTTGGTAACCTCACTGTCATTGCCGTCGTGGATGTAGGCGATCTTCTTGTGGCCCATCTTCGCACAATGGATGACAAGCTCTCTCATACCGTTTACATTGTCCGAAACGACCGCCATTCGGTTATCGAAACAATAGTCGATCGATACTATCGGGATATTGCTCTGCGCAAGTTCGATGACCTCGGCATCGTGGAAGTCCATACATGCGATGAGAACTCCGTCAAAGGCACGGTACCTTGCGTGTGCAAGATAATTCATGTTTCCTACGTTCGATGAAAGACCCCTGTTTATGAATGTTATGTCATATCCCTTGGAATCTGCGACATGCTTGAATCTGTCAAGAAGAAGGGCGAAGAATTCATTGGTAAGACCGTTGTGAGCTTCATCGACGAATAAAATGCCGATATTGTTGGACTTGTGTGTACGGAGAACCTTGGCGGCAGAATTGGGCTGATATCCCATATCCTCCGCCGCTTTCTTGATACGCTCGCGAGTGGCTTCGCTGATATCCGGCTGGCCGCTCAGTGCCTTACTGACGGCAGCCACGGACACCCCGCACTCTCTTGCAATATCTTTCATTGAAACCATAGGTTCTCCCCCCTCATAACTTTTCCATTGGTTACTTAATGGATTAAGTAATATAAATATAGCGTATTTCTTTTAACATTACAATAATCAATTTAATAATTATAATACCAAAAAAAGTGCACCAATGTGGTGCACTTTTTACTAAATTTATAAAAAAGTTTTAAAAGAGTTTCTTTTTCTTGGAAGGTTTCTCCTTGGGCTGTTCTCCGGAAGCCTTCTCCACAGCGTGAAGTGAATCGCCGGTAAGGGCATCGAACTGCTTTAAGAGCTCCTTTGCCTCGCTTGAGAGTTTCTCGGGAGTTTCCACAACAAGGGTGATGTAGTGGTCGCCTCTCATGTTCTTGTTTCTCCAGGAAGGTACGCCCTTGCCCTTGAGTCTTACTCTCATGTCGGTCTGGGTTCCGGCCTTCACGTCGTATATGACCTTGCCGTCAACTGTATCCACGAGAACGGATCCGCCGAGTGCCGCAACAGCATAAGAGATGGGCACGATGGAATAGATATCGAAACCGTCCCTCTGGAAAACGGGGTGTCTGTCAACGATAGCTTCAACCCTGACATCGCCTCTGGGACCGCCGTTTGTTCCGGGATCACCGAGCTCGGCAAGGCTGACTGCCTGACCGTTGTCGATACCTGCGGGGAAGTCAACCGAATATCTCTTTTTCATGGGGATGTAGCCGGTTCCGCGGCAATCGGGACACTTCTCCCTGATCACCTTACCGGTTCCGCGGCAGTCGGGACATACCTCAACGCTTCGCATCATTCCGAATGCGGAATTCCTGGTCCTCTGAACCTGGCCCCTGCCTCCGCAGGTGGAACAGGTCTCGGGAGATGTGCCGGCCTTTGCGCCGCTTCCCTTACAGGATTTACATTCTTCCTTGACGTTGAGCTCGATCTCTTTTTTGCATCCGAATACGGCTTCCATAAAAGTAAGCCTTACACTTGTGCGGATGTTGGCACCTTTCATGGGACCGTTGCTGTTTCTTCTTCCGCCGAAACCGCCGAAGCCGCCGCCACCGAATATGCTTCCGAAGATATCTCCGAAATCGCCGAAGATATCACTGAAGTCCATATTCGAATAATCAAATCCGCCGCCTCCGGCACCGTCAAATGCCGCATGGCCGAACTTGTCGTACTTCGCCCTCTTTTCGGGGTCGCTGAGAACGGCATAGGCTTCGGAGGCCTCTTTGAACTTGGCCTCCGCTTCCTTATCGCCGGGATTTGCATCCGGATGGTACTTCTTGGCAAGTACCCTGTATGCTTTTTTTAGCGTTGCCTCATCGGCACTTTTGTCTACTCCGAGTACTTCGTAGTAGTCACGCTTGGACTCTGCCATTTAATTAAACCTCACGGAAATTACCGTCTATTACATCATCATCGGATTCCTGGCTCTGTGCGCCCTGGTCTGCAGCGCCGCCTGAGAAGCCGCCCATATCGGGGCCTGCCTGTCCTGCGCCGGCACCTGCTGCTGCGCCTGCTGCCTCATACATCTTGGTGAATACGCTCTGAGCGGAGCTCATGAGTTTCTCCTTGGCAGCCTTGAGCTCATCGATATCCGAGTCGCTTGCGCTTGCTTCGTTGCCCTTGACCTTTGCAACAAGCTCCTTGACCTTGTCGAGGTTAGTCTGTACTTCAGC
>JAGCRJ010000004.1 GCA_017964745.1 Lachnospiraceae bacterium | reverse complement strand
TATTACCGTGTGTCCGGGATAGGAGACATGGCCTGCATTATGAACGTCCATTTCCTCCATGAATTTCAGGAATTCCCGGTTCTTCTCCGAACTGACGCTGCCTTTTAAAAACAGGACCTTGTATCTGTATTTTCCGTCCTCGATATCTTCGAATTCGTAGGTGACCCTTCCCGCGCTCACAAGGCCGTATCCGTGCTCAGCCATCTCGTTGATCCAGGCTTCCTCCTTGGGGAGTTGCCATAGCCAGAATAATTTATGAAATGTTGTACGCATATCAGCTTTCCTCCATAAATTTCCTGCCGTTGTCAACAAGTTCCGACAGTCTGCTTAATTCTTCGGTGAGAACGGCTTTACCTGCCGTTGTGATCACGTATTCCTTTTTACGAGATTCGGGATTCTCCGGAAGGGCATCGATCCAGCCCTTGTCCGTCAGGGTGTTGAGAGCTCCGTAAAGTGTTCCCGGGGCAAGCTTGACCCTGCCTTTTGACAATTCGGCAACATTCTGTATTATCCCGTATCCGTGGAGCGGTTTGAGCAATGAGAGCATTATGTAGAAGACTGCTTCCGTAAGTGCCTGCTGCGGCATCTTCATCCCTCCCTTTTTTTAAGCGATCTTTCCTGTTAGTATCGATACACGATATAACGACTTCCGATATATCGTAATCCGAGTGTATCGGACGACGATATAATTGTCAATACCTGTTTTGCACTTATTTTTATTTTTGATAAAATATTAAGAAAGTGGAGATGTCTATGGAATTATCAAAGGGATTGATCTTCACAAATGAAAAATGCGTGGGATGCAATAAATGCATCAACGTATGCAGTGCTATGGGAGCATGTGTTTCTACCGTAGCGGATGAGTACGGTCGCTCCCGCATAAATGTCGATCCGTCACGCTGTGTGGGCTGCGGCGCTTGTTTTGATGCATGTGAACACGGTGCCAGGGAATATGCTGACGATACGGCGGCTTTTCTTACCGATCTCGCAAAAGGCGAGCAGATATCCCTGCTGATCGCGCCCGCTTTCAGGGCAAATTACCCGGATGAATACGAACAGGTTCTCGGCGGACTGAAAAAGCTCGGTGTAAAGCACTTTATAGACGTTGCATTCGGCGCCGATATATCCACATGGGGATATATAAAGTACATAAAGGAACACGACTTTACATGCGGAATATCACAGCCCTGTCCCGCGGTTGTGACTTATATAGAAAAATACCTTCCGGAGCTTATTCCGAATCTCTTTCCGGTTCAGAGCCCTCTTATGTGTGCGGCCACATATGCACGTAAGGAGCTTGGCATTACCGACAGATTCGCTTTCTTAAGTCCCTGCATAGCCAAAAAGATCGAGATAGACGATCCGGTAAATAAGGGATTGGTACAGTATAATGTTACCTTCAACCATCTGATGAAGATCGTCAGGGAAAAGCAGATCTACGGAGATCCCGTTACGGATGAAGTGGAGTACGGTCTCGGAACCATTTATCCGATGCCCGGCGGCCTCAAGGACCATATCAAATGGTTTCTCGGGGATGGGGCGTTCGTACGCCAGATCGAAGGCGAAAGGCATATGTATGAGTATCTGAAAGCACATGCCCCGCAGATCAGGGATAAGGATATACCTTTCCTTTTCATAGATGCGCTGAACTGCAAGAACGGGTGCCTGTGCGGAACAGCCACGGATCCCGAGATCTCTTCGACGGATAATGCTCTCTTTTCACTTCTCAAGATCCGCGAAAGTGTAAAGAAGGACGGGGGAGAGTCTGCGGTATCCAAAAATCTGCTGCCGGAAGAAAGACTGGCCGCTCTCAATAAGCAGTTTGAAACCTTGGATCTGTCCGATTACACGAGACATTACACGGATCTGTCGAAAGAATGCGCTGTCCGGATTCCTAACGAATCCGAGCTTGAGAATATCTTCCTTACGATGGAAAAGGATACTCCGGAATCGAGATGCATCAACTGCTCGTCCTGCGGATACGGCAGCTGCCGGGAGATGGCGATCGCGATATTCAACGGATTCAATCACAGGGACAACTGTGTACATTATCTTAAGAGTACGGTCGAGGCAGATCACCAGATCCTTATCTATCAGGCAAGGCATGATGATATGCTCGATGTCTATAACCGCCACTATGCGATGGAATTCTTCCCCGGCATAGTCAGGAAGTGGAGAACATATTCCACGGTGGTGATCGACATAGAGGGTTTTAAGAATATCAATGCAACCTATGGACATGAAGCGGCGGATCAGATACTCATGCACGTTGCGAATGCCCTGAACAGCCTTGCCGCAAAGCACGGATGGCTTCTGTCAAGGCACGGCGGCGACAGATTTCTCATGATCGTTGATGATAAGCTGACGGAGGATCATCCTTACCTGCTGACTATCCAGGATCTTTTCAGGGCACCTCTCCGTAACGGAGGTGCTTCGCTCACTGTTTCCGTAAGCATCGGAATATCCGTATCGGACGGCATTATGAGCGTGGAGGATCATGTTTCGAATGCCGAGGAAGCTTTGAAGGTTGCCAAGAGTCAGGAGAAGAACAAGGTCTTCTTTTACAGCAGACAGATGCAGGAGAAGGCGGCTGAAGATAAGCTGGTCAGATCCATTCTTATGGATGCGCTTGAACGTAAGGACTTCTATATGGTCTATCAGCCGAAGGTCAATGCAAGGACTCTTGAGGTCTCCGGCTTTGAAGCTCTTATACGAATGAGCAGGCCGGATATATATCCGGGACAGTTCATTCCGATCGCCGAAAAGAACGGATGGATCTGGAAGATAGGACGCCTCACCACAGAGCTTGTGATAAGGCAGCTTGCTGAGTGGCGCGATGCGGGATACAGACTTGTTCCCGTTTCGATCAACTATTCCAGCAACCAGCTAAGTGACAGGGGATATGTTGATTTCCTTGTCGATCATCTGAAGAAATATAATATCGATCCGCAGTATGTCGAGATAGAGATCACGGAAAGTGTCCTGCTCGACAGAAGTACGCAGGCCAGGGAGTTCTTCGAACGTCTCAAGGAACTCGGCATAAGGATCCTGATGGACGATTTCGGAACCGGTTATTCGTCACTCGGATATCTGACATATATTCCGGTTGATGTTATAAAGCTTGATAAATCACTGGTCGATAATTACCTTGTAGAAGGCAAGGATTCCTTTATAGGAAATGTCATCAGACTTGTTCATGATCTGAAGAAGGAAATGACGATAGAGGGTGTCGAGGAAAACTGGCAGTATGTCCGCCTTAGGGAATTCGGCGCCGATACGATCCAGGGCTTCTATTTCAGCAAGCCTTTGCCTGCAGATGAGGCGATCGCATTTAAGCCTGCATTTGAAGGTTAAAAATTTAGCATCCGGGGGGATGGATGAATGCAAGTATTGGTCTCTGCGATCATACCTGTGTATAACAATGTAAAAACATTAAGAAGATGCGTGGATTCTGTCCTTGCTCAGACATATCCTAATCTTGAGGTGATCCTTGTTGATAACGGATCCGGTGATTCGTCGGATGAAGTGTGCGATGAATTTGCGGAAAAGGATCCGAGGGTCAGAGTTCTTCACGAGAAGAAAGAGGGCGTATCCGCCACAAGAAACCAGGGTGTCAGGATCGCGAAGGGCGATTATATCACTTTCATCGATTCAGATGATCATATAACTCCCGACTACATAGAAAAACTTGTTGCAGCTATCGCAGACGATGACTGCATTCTTGCTATGTGCAATTCTTATGAAGTTAAAGGTGATGTTGTCACCGAACGTGTTTTTTCGAAGAGCGGGAAGATCTCCGTAAGATCTTACATGCATGACTTCTTTTATTGCCGTGCTGAGGGCGGCACATGCTGGGGAAAGCTCTACAGGGCGGAGTATATCGCAAAGCTTTTCCGCGAATATAATTACTGCGAAGATGCATTCTTTAACTTCGATTATCTGATGGGATGCGATGGCTATGTCACAGTTATTCCCGATCGTCTGTATTACTATGTGAGGCGTAAGAACAGCATAACGGGATTAAAAAAGCCGTCCGATCTGATGGATGTGCTGGGAGTGTGTGAGGGTATCAGGAATATCTGCAATGAAAAATTCCCCAAGCTTATTCATGCTTCAGATGCATTTCTTTTGAACAATGCATTTTTTGTCTATCTGAATTCATCCGTGGATACGGGGAGCGAAGGAGATGAGCTCAGACAAAAGGCGTTGAGCTTTATCAGGAAATACCGCGGCCGCGTATTATTTGACCCGAAAGCAACATTCAAGACCAAACTGGCATGTCTTATATCTTATGTTTCAATGAAACTTCTGTCGTTTATATACGGCAGGATACAGTAAAACTTTGATGACCGGCGTAAGTGTAAATGGACAGGATTCTTATATCCGTTGTGACGGTATGCCTTAATGCCGAAAAGGATATCGCCCGCACGATCAATTCCATACTGATGCAGGATCTGACCGGATTCGAATACCTGATAAAGGACGGAGGATCCGATGATTCCACGCTTGGTATCGCGGAAGGTTATTCCGGCCGGTTCATGGAAAAGGGTATTTCCTTCCGCATTGTCTCCGAAAAAGACGAAGGAATTTATGATTCGATGAACCGTGCCGCAGAGCTTGCAAGCGGCGAATGGATCATGTACATAAATGCCGGAGACGAACTGTTTGACGAAAGTGTCCTGATGCATCTGTCCTCCTTTATCATGCAGGATGCGGATGTGATCTACGGTGATGCGGTATATCTGGAAAACGGAAAATACAAGTTGTTAAAAGCCGGAGATTCTGACGATTTTAAATACAAAAATCCGATCTGTCATCAGGCGTCCGTTTCCAGGACGGAGCTTGTAAAAAGGTATCGCTTTGATACCCGTTATTCCATCGCTGCGGATTTTGATATGTTCCTGAAGATGTATCTTTCGGGAGAAATAAGATATATAAAGACGGATGATGTGATCGCCGTTTTCGGTCTCGGAGGAGTCAGCGACAAACTGATCCGTGAAAGAGAAATTGAGTTCGATATTTCAAGAAAAAGAAACGGACTTAAGAGAGTGAAGATGCCACGCCTTCAGATGACCGCGATCTGCGCTCTGTATTTTGTGAGACGCCTTGCGGTAAAGATCCTCGGAAGAGGTTTTTACTCGCAAAAGCGCGGGTGGTATTCGGACAGACTTGAAGCTGCAGGGACCAAAAAGAGCAGATGAGCGAAATAAGTGTAATCATTCCCGTATACAACAAGATAAAGCATATTGAAGACACGGTGAACTCGGTTCTTGTTCAGACGTTTGAGGATTTCGAACTGCTTCTTATAGATGACGGATCGACGGACGGAAGCGGAGCAAAGTGCGAGGAGCTTTCTCTTACGGACACAAGGATCAGGGTTTTACACTGTGATAACCGCGGAGTAAGTGCGGCAAGAAATACAGGACTTAAAAACGCATCCGGAAGATATATCAGCTTTATCGATGCAGATGACCGGATCGATAAAACATTTCTTGAAAAACTTCACGCTTCGATGCTTTCGGAAGATGCACAGATGGCAACGTGCGGTTATTATGAGGTGGGGAACGGAAAGATCAATATCCATCTGTACCGTGATCTGGGCACCGGAAACAGACTTTTTGATCATATCAGGGAAGATATGTTCTGCATTCTGTGGAACAAGCTTTTCGTAAAGGAAAGAATAAAGCATCTGTTTGAAGAGGGGCTTTCAACCTGTGAGGACAGTATATTCTGCATCAGATATTATCTGGACAGCGATCCGAAGATCGCGATCGTGGACGAGGCATTATATGAATATTCCCCATACGGAGAAGGACTGTCTTCCACATACCGTGATAATGCTTTTTGCGGGATAAATAAGCTCCTTATCGTGAACAGGAAACTTTCGGCGCGTATAGAAGATGAATGTTTACGGAATCTTGCCCTGCACCATATTTACAAGGTTTATTTCTACGGAGTTTATACATATATATTCGGAAATCTGTGCAAAGGGCCTGCAGACGCTTATAAGCTGTCGGTCATTGACCGGATCCTGAAGGATAAGGTATATAGGAAGATCATCGGATATCTGATAGGAAAGACCGGAAAGCTTAAGGATGCCGAAAAGAACTCTGTTGAAGAAAAACTGATCATTTTGTTCTCTTTTCTTAAGATGAAAAGGATGATCTTCTTACTTTCAAAGGCAAAGAAATGTTTGGGACCGTTAAAGAACCGTTTGTGAGCATAGTCATGCCGGTATATAACGCAGAGGATCATCTTGAAGAATCCCTGCGTTCTGTTCTGGAACAGACTTATAAGAATCTTGAGATCATCTGTGTTGATGACGGATCAACCGACTCCGGTCCGGCCGCGATCGAAAGACTTGCCCGGAAAGACTCACGTATAAAGATGCTTTCACAGGAAAATTCCGGTGCGGGGGTTGCCAGGAACAAAGGGATGGATGAAGCAAAGGGAGATTATCTTTTCTTCTTTGATGCGGATGATCTCCTGCATAAGAATGCGATCAGGACTCTTGTGAACATCTCAGAGAAAAAAGGTACGGATATCGTACTGTTCGGATATTATAAGTTTGACGGCCGGAGAAGGATCCGTGTTGACTTTTCCGCCAGGACTCTGGGAGTGCCGTTAAACAGGGTCATTTCCCCGAAGGAGATATCGGACAGATTATTCCAGGCCGATCACGGAATGCCCTGGAACAAATTTTACAGAACGGATTTTCTTAAAAAGTCCGGGATAAGGTTTCAGTCACTCAGAAACACAAATGATGAATATTTTTCCCGTATCACAACAGTGGAAGCGGAGCACATCCTTTTCCTGAATAAAAGATTTGCCGGATACAGGGTGGGAAACAAGAAAAGTCTACGGGGCAATGCGGACGCAAACGTCCTTGATTGTACGCGTGCTCTGCTTGCGATACATGATGAACTGAAGCTGAGGGGATGTTTTGAGACTTATGAGGACACATACAAAAAACTTGCCGGATATGTGATCATGCTCAAGCTCCTTTCGATAGAAGATAATGAAGCTTTGAAAGAATTCGCAGCGGATCTTTACGGCGGCACGCTTGAAAAATGCGAGGCGGATGAAAAGCACCTCGAAGAACGATTCAAAGGTATCTACAGGGCGCTGATCCTGCACGATACCGCAAAAGTGACCGACGAGATAATGAAGATAAGGAAAACGGACCGGACGCAGAGCTGATGAATTTCAACGATCAAAAATGGGATACGGTAATAGAGAACGGACATAATCCATTTTCTCTTAAGCTCGGTCAGATCTGTGAGTACAGGGATCTGATACGTATCTTTGTAAAAAGGGATATTGCGACAACTTATAAGCAGACCATCCTTGGTCCGCTCTGGTATATTGCACAGCCTGTATTTACCACCGTAATGTTCATCATTGTTTTCAGGCATGTCGCATCTGTCGGAACGGACGATATTCCACCGGTTCTTTTTTACTCCGCAGGAACAATACTCTGGTCATTTTTCAGCAGTCTGCTCACGAGTCAGGCCAGGGTTTTCTATGCAAACAAGGAGATCTTCGGAAAAGTTTATTTTCCCAGGCTTACGTTGCCGATCGCGATAATCTTCGGGGAATCGATCAAATTCCTGATACAGTTTTTCGTATTTGCGATCATATATGCCCTGTATCTGTTCAAGGGTTACGGGT
>JAGCRJ010000263.1 GCA_017964745.1 Lachnospiraceae bacterium | reverse complement strand
GGGATCTCTCATGTTGATGTTGGGAGATGCCATATCGATCCTGGCCCTGAGGGTCTTCTCACCGTCGGCGTACTTGCCTTCCTTCATCTCCTCGAAAAGAGCGAGGTTTTCCTCAACGGTTCTGTTCCTTCCGGGATCGTCCTTGCCGGGCTGTTCGAAGGTTCCCCTGTATTCCCTGACTTCATCCGCGGTCAGGTCGGAAACATAGGCCTTGCCCTTCTTGATGAGCTTGACCGCACCTTCATACATCTGATCGAAATAATCGGATGCAAAGAAGAGCCTGTCTTCGAAGTCGGCACCGAGCCACATGACGTCAGCCTTAATGGACTCGACGAACTCGGTCTTCTCCTTGGTGGGATTTGTATCGTCAAATCTGAGGTTGAACTTGCCGCCGTACTCCTGAGCCATTCCCGAATTAAGGATTATGCTCTTGGCATGACCTATATGGAGATAACCGTTGGGCTCGGGAGGGAATCTTGTCATTACATGATCAAACCTTCCCGTGGCAAGGTCGTTATCAATCTCATTTTCTATAAAATGCTTGGAACGTTCTTCGGTTTCTGCCATTTTATAACTCCTGATATTTTATCTAGACGTACAGTTAATGAGTTTCATCATTAACTGTCACGCGTTATTTAATGATGGAAAAGTCTGATTCCGGTGAAGCACATGACCATATCGTACTTGTCGCATGCCTCGATGACTACATCGTCCCTCTTGGATCCGCCGGGCTGTGCGATATACTTTACGCCGCTCTTACGGGCTCTCTCGACATTGTCTGCGAAGGGGAAGAATGCATCGGAGCCACAAATAACATCTGTATTTTTAGCAAGCCATGCCTTCTTTTCCTCTCTTGTAAATACGGGAGGCTTCTCGGCGAAGATGGTCTGCCAGGTACCCTCGGCAAGTACATCCTCGTACTCATCTCCGATGTAAAGGTCGATGGCATTGTCACGATCAGCTCTCTTAATGGTATCAAGGAACTTGAGGCCGAGAACCTGGGGGCTCTGGCGAAGGAACCAGTTGTCAGCCTTGCTTCCCGCAAGTCTGGTGCAGTGGATCCTGGACTGCTGTCCTGCTCCGATTCCGATAGCCTGTCCGTCCTTTACATAACATACGGAATTTGACTGGGTATACTTAAGAACGATGAGTGAAACCTTCATATCGGCAAGAACATCCGCAGGGATATCCTTATTCTTGGTAACGATATTTCCGGGAAGGACCTCATCGGCATTGAGCTCATTTCTGCCCTGCTCGAAGGTGATGCCGTAAACCTGCTTCTTCTCGATCTCGGCGGGCTTATAATTCTCGTCGATCTGAATGATGTTGTAATTGCCGCTCTTCTTGCCCTTGAGGATCTCAAGTGCTTCGGGCTCATAGCCGGGAGCGATGATGCCGTCGGAAACCTCGGGCTTGATCAGCATAGCGGTGCTGACATCACAAATATCGGAAAGAGCGATGAAGTCGCCGAAGGAGCTCATTCTGTCCGCACCTCTTGCTCTTGCGTATGCACATGCAAGGGGGCTGAGCTCAGCCTTCTCATCAACCCAGTAGATCTTCCTGAGAGTATCGGAAAGGGGTCGGCCGATAGCCGCACCTGCGGGTGATACGTGCTTGAAGGAGGTTGCTGCGGGAAGGCCGGTAGCCTGCTTTAATTCCTTTACAAGCTGCCATCCGTTAAATGCATCGAGGAAGTTGATATATCCGGGCTTACCGTTCAATACGGTAACAGGGAGGTCACTTCCGTCCTCCATAAAGATCCTTGAAGGCTTCTGATTGGGGTTACATCCGTACTTAAGCTGAATCTCGCTCATTCTCTCATACTCGCCTGTAAAAGGCGTCCTTTCTGTGAAAATAATACAGTATTACAAATAGTGATTATAACATATCATCCCCCGCGTGTAATCCGTCATTTCTTAATTAATGCGAAATTAGACCGGCGGTATAAAAAAGATCCCCGGCTTTCCGTACGGAATCCGGGGATCATAGTGTAAACCATTCGATTATTTGTTGGCATTGATGATGCGGCTCTCTGCGATGCCGGTCTCAATGTCGATGTATCTGACGAAGAGGGATACTCTGTTGTCACGGTTGAGTGAATCCCAGATGATAAGTGCGAAATCGTCGATATCATCGGAGATCTTGACGAACTCGGGCTCACCGGTGAAGCTGGGAAGGGGATCGCCGTCATGCTTGTAGGTGTGGATGAAATGTCCCTCGCCTGCCTTGGGCTTTCCGTAGGAATAGGTGCAGTGGATTGGCCTGTCCTCGCTGCCGTCCTCGCTTCTTATGATGGACATCTGGTAATCGAACTTTCCGCCGTGTACGTTGAGCACTGCGGAGATCCTGGGTGTGTAGTTGGGAGCATCGGGCTCGAAGGTACGGCTTCTGAGTGACTGCTCAAAGGTGAAGCCCTTGTCGAGTCCGTTTCTGATGGTATCGGTCTGGTCACCGTTTGTAACGATGGTGGTATGTCCGTCCACTCTTACGGGATGATATATGATGAGGCTGGGATCACCGAGCTTCTTCTCATCAAAGGGTCTTGTCTCTATTCCGTTATCCTCGGGAACCTCGACAAAGATACGGTTTCTGCTGTTGACGCTCCTTCCCATAATGAAGTAAGCACATACGGCATACTTTCCGTTAGCACTTTCTCCTACGATTATTCCTCTTCCCGGATAGGAATTGGTTCTCAAGCTCGATTCAAGTGACAT
>JAGCRJ010000262.1 GCA_017964745.1 Lachnospiraceae bacterium | reverse complement strand
CCGCAGTTCCAGCTGAAGTTGTAATCGCTTCCGTCCCTTCCTTCCTCCCCGTTTTCCTCGTTATGCTTACGGTCGTAGCTGACCATATCCATAAGAGTGAATCCCCTGTAGCTGGAAAAGAAATTGATCCTTCCGTTTTCCTCGGGATTGGAACGGAGCTGGGCAAGAACATCGGATACCTGTCCGTCGTCGCTCTTAAGCAGCTTCCTCAGCGGGTACTGGAAATCGTCGGAATAGTAACCGATGACTCTTCTGTCGCCGGGCTTTCTGATAATATCGAAATTGATGCTTTCCAGATGATCTGAAAGAATCTTGGTGCCTGCAAGCATTGGATCGGAAGCCACAAGACTCATGGGTATGTTCATACCCATAAGGTGGAATGCATCAACATGGAAGTTCACAACCCAGTAGCGAAGAATCTCAAGAATCTCCGCCTCGGGAAAGTCAGCCGCAAAGTAAAATTGCATACAGACTTCCATATTTCTTCTATGAAGAGCCTTAACGAGATCCTTGAACTCCCTGACGGGATCCTTGGAATACGCATAAGCGGCCTTGGGCGCGTAATAGAATCCGGGCTTATATCCCCAGTAGTTAAGCCTTCCGGTCTCTTCATCCCAGTCTTCAAAATCATACGCGGGCTGAAGCTCTACGGTAGTGATGCCTATACTCTGAAGATGATCAAGCTTTTCGGTAACGCCCGCAAAGGTTCCCTTTCCCTTAACGCCTGAGCTTGAAGATCTGGTGAATCCCCTTACATGAAGGAGATACCAGAAACTGTCCTCATATTTCAGGGCCGGGAAGCAGTCGTCCTCCCAGTCATAATCCTCATCATATATAAGTGCCTTTAAAGGCTCCTTTAACTCCTTGCCGTAATGATCCGAAGGAAGAAGGCTGAGTGCTCTTTTATCGGACAGGAGCTTATTTCCGATGTAATACAGATATGAAGTCTTTGCAGGATCTATATCCGGAACAGTCTTACAATAAAGATTTCCTATCCGGTCGGAAGAATCAAAAGCTATCTTTCCAAGCTCGTCCCCGGACTTTCTGTCATAAAGGATGATACCGCAATCAGAAGCGCTTGTTTCAAGGCAGAAACGCACTCCTCCTGCGGTAACCTGAGTGATCAGGGGGAATATGAAATTGGAACTGTTCCTATTCATTCGCAAACTTCTCCATAATCCCATAAATTATATCGCAAATTCGCACTATTAACAAGAAAAAACGGCAATTTTCAGACAATAAAAATCCCCCGAAATCCTGCGAAATATGCCTCCTTATTTCAGACATATATCACAGAACCCGGGGGACAATCCGTTCAGGGTCTGTCAGGTTTTCTCGAAAAAATATGAGTACGGATCATTGGGGTATTGTACCCTGATAAAATCATCATCCGTCAGCCAGAAATACATTCCTCCGTCATAATCGGTATAAAACATTCCGTCACCGTAATACGAGATAAACGCATTATCTTCACCAAATACCATTCTTCCACAGCCGCTGCCGGTTCCCGCTCCTGCAGGAGTGCCGATATAAAGCGTGAATTTACTGCCTGTTATCGGGTCTTTGTAATCACCGTTCCGTTCTGAATAATATTCATAATCATCATATGTCCATACGGCAAAAGTATCCGGAACCCAGAGGACATATTTATCTAATTCGATCCAGCCGTACCGGTCAAAAGCTTCAAACTTATACAGAATTGTTCCCGAATCAAATTGAACCGAATCTCCATCAAACAGATCGCAGTTTAAGACACCGTTATTTACACTCCAGTTAAATGTTTGATATCCCGTAGTCCCGGTACCGTCTTCATAGAAGGTTAAAGTGAACTTAATGAAATCTTCCGGATCATGCCAGGTTCCGACAACCCATTTGATGATCTCCTGATCTATTTCATTGTCGGATACCATTGAACCTGTCTGACCTGCGGTATCGGCACTTAAGTAATAAGAAGAATGGTATACGATCCGGTCTCCCCAGCATTCCACGTTAAATAAACCGTCAATGCCGACAGCGGTCTCTCCTTCTGCAAGAACAACAGAGTACAGACTGCCGGAATTCATCCAGTTCCAATAAAATCTTATTTCATGGAATTCACCGTCAACATACGTTTTTGCGATGCCGGTTGCATCACGGTTAAACTGAAGGCTGAGCAGAGTATCTTCCATTGTCGGGCTAAGATCCCATGTACCCACGATGTCAAAGGCCTCTTCAGGCCAAT
>JAGCRJ010000261.1 GCA_017964745.1 Lachnospiraceae bacterium | reverse complement strand
ATCTCGATACTCAAGAGCTGTGAGAGAGTCGTCTTTTCAACGGTCATCTCTACGATAGCTCTTCTGGTCAATGTTGTGATGAACTTCTTCCTTATCTTCGGACACGGACCGTTCCCCGAGATGGGAATATGCGGCGCTGCGATCGCAACATCTCTTTCCTGCGGATCCGGCGCTCTTCTTTGCATTATCGATTTCATAAGGCAGAGAGTACTTCCCAGGGACCTTCGCATTATGTTTGCGATTCCCCGCGCGCTGATCATCGATTTCTTCAGGTATTCGCTCCCCGCATTTGTAAATGATATCATGTGGGGACTTGCATTTACCGTTAACTCGATCATCATGGGACATCTCGGATCGGATATCGTTGCCGCAAATGCAGTCGTTTCTTCCGTAAGGGATCTTGTGACTGTTGTGGGATTTGGAATCGCATCGGCGGCATCCATCATGCTCGGAAAACAGATCGGCGAGAACAGGCTTGACCGTGCTAAGCAGGATGCATCCTCGATCGTGAGGGTAGCGATCTTTTCCGGTGTCATTTCCGGATTTGTCCTGCTCATCATCAGTCCGTTCATCCCCGGACTCGTTGATATAACGGAAGTCGCTGTGGGTTATCTGAAGATAATGCTCCTTATCAACGTTGCATATCAGATGGGACAGATCATCAATACGGTTCTCATCGCATCTATATTCAGGTGCGGAGGAAACTCAACATACGGCATGGTTCTTGATATATTGACCATGTGGTTTTTTGCCGTGCCTCTCGGACTTATAAGTGCGTTTGTGTTAAAGCTCCCTCCGCTTATCGTATATATCCTTATGTGTACGGATGAATTTGCGAAGATGCCTTTCGCGGTAAGCCATTACCTAAAAGGCGGCTGGATACACAATATTACAAGGGATAAGCTGGAATAGGAAATGATAGTACATCCGATACCGCCCTTATATGACAAGAACTCAAGGATACTGATACTCGGAAGCTTCCCTTCGGTAAAGTCGAGGGAGGCGTGTTTCTTTTACGGACATCCGCAGAACCGTTTCTGGAAGGTTACATCCTCGGTGTTTGGTGAAGAGGTTCCTCAGACGATCGATGAGAAGAAGTCGTTCCTGTTAAGAAACAGGATCGCACTCTGGGATGTAATAGGATCCTGTGACATAACCGGTTCATCGGATTCAAGCATCAAAAATGTGACACCGAATGACCTGAGCATTATTTTGCAGAATGCCGATATCGGACAGATCTATGTGAATGGAAAGACTGCGTATAAGTATTACACAAAATACACGGAAAAGATGACCGGAAGATCCGCGATATGTCTTCCTTCGACAAGTCCGGCAAATGCGGCATGGACGATCGACAGACTTGTATCCGAATGGGGATGCATAAGAAAGTGAGAGATCATGATAAGATTAAGACCTTATAAAAGCGAAGATTCGCTTCTTATCGCAAAGTGGGTAGAGAGTGAGGACACTTTCCTTAAATGGGGAGGACTTCTCTTCGGAAATTACCCCATAAATGCGGAGATCATCGATAAGAAATACAGAGAAAAGAACGGCGATTGCGAGGAGCCCGATAATTTCTATCCCTGGATGGCGATTGATGATGAGGACAGGGTAGTCGGCCACTTTATCATGAGATATATAGGCGGGGATAAAAGAGTGCTCCGCTTCGGCTGGGTTGTTGTGGATGATACGATCCGCGGAAAAGGATACGGAACCCAAATGCTCCGCACCGGACTGAAGTTTGCATTCGAAGTATTCGGAGCGAAGGTTGTAACCCTCGGGGTATACGAAAGTAACGATCTCGCACATAACTGCTATAAAAAGGCAGGATTTACCGACAGGGAAGTTGTCGAAAAAGAACCGTTCAACGTTATCGAGATGGAGCTGAAGAAGGAAGCTTACGGAGAACGGAAATCCTATTAAATATCCGGAAAATTAATTCAGGCGGCAGAATCTTGTGGTTTACAAGGCTTTGCCGCCTATAGTATCTTCATATTTAGATAATCTATATCTTTGAAAGGGTACATTTTTATATGAAAAATTACGCAGATCTATGGCTCGGATACAGTAAGATCAATAATCCGGGAGATACCGCACTTTTAAAAAAGTTCTATATTTCGGGAGCTTCCGAAAGCGATAAGGTAGCGGCAAATGCTATGAAAGAGCTCAGGACCGGTCTTAAGGCGATGCTCGGTATCGAACCGGGTATAGTATTCGGTTCCGCCACTGCTCCCGTCAGCATAAAGTGCGGAAAGGATATGCAGGATGCGGAGGAGTACACCGTATCGATCCGCGAAGACGGACTTGCAATCGACTCAAAGAGCGGAGCGGGAATCCTCTACGGTGTTTTCGATATTCTCAGAAGCATCGCGTGCGGGAAAGATGTAAGCACGGTTT
>JAGCRJ010000260.1 GCA_017964745.1 Lachnospiraceae bacterium | reverse complement strand
TCGATGCCGTTCAAGATACTTCTTTTCGTCCTTGCGGACGGATGGGCACTTATCATCGGACAGCTTGTACGAACGTTTTATTAGCGAGGCTAATTAAGGAGAGTTTGTAATGACACCCGAAGCAGCAGCTGAAATGATCCATGGCGGTCTTTATATGATACTCAAATGCGCACTTCCCGTGCTTCTTGTTTCAATGGCAATAGGTCTTGTCATCAGTATCTTCCAGACCGTTACATCCATACAGGAACAGACTCTTACTTTCGTGCCCAAGGTTCTGGGTATTTTCCTTACCCTGATGATCGCGGGCCATTGGATAATGAATAACCTGGTCGAGTATACGACCGAGCTCTGGAGTAATTTTGTTTATTACGTCCATAAGTGAAAATAGCGGATGCTGAATTTAGCTTTTTCAATTTACGATCTGGAATATTTTCTGCTGATACTGGTCAGGGTTTCCTGCTTTGTGTATATATGCCCGTTTTTCAGCATGAAGAACACTCCCAGAAGAATAAGGGTGGCACTCAGCGTTTTCATTGCGGGACTTATATATACTTCACTGACACCTATCGAACCGGTCATTTATGATTCGGTCGTAACATATGCCGTCATTGTTCTGAAGGAAGGTATAGCGGGACTGCTCATAGGACTTTCCGCCAATATCTGCTCAACCGTATTTACATTTGCCGGTGCCGTTGCGGATATGGAGACGGGACTTTCGATGGTCCAGCTGATGGATCCCGCATCGCAGGAGCAGATAAGCATAACCGGAGGCTTATACAATTACTCCTATTCGATGATCCTTATCGCGAGCGGAATGTACAGATATCTGCTCGGTGCGCTTGCCGATACGTATCAGCTCATTCCTGTCGGGCGTGTGAACTTCAATGCAGACGGGCTTATGGAGACGGCGGTCGTTTTCCTTGCCGACTATATTCTCATCGGTTTCCGCATCATCCTTCCCATCTTTGCTACGATGATGCTGCTGAATGCGATCCTCGGTGTAATGGCCAAGGTATCGCCCCAGATGAATATGTTTGCAATAGGTATCCAGCTCAAGGTACTTACGGGGCTTACGGTCCTTTTCCTTACCGTCGGACTTATGCCCAAAGCTGCGGACCTTATCTTTACCGAAATGAAGAAACTGATGGTTTCCTTTGTGTCGAACATGATGTAGAAGCGGAGGGTGGATATGCTCGAATATAATCTGCAATTCTTCGCTGACAACGGTGACAAGACAGAGGAACCTACCGGCAAAAAACTATCCGATGCCAGAAAAGAAGGCCAGGTAGCCAAGAGCAGAGAGATAGTAAACTGTCTCATGCTTTTTGTTTTTTTTCTGGTCATACGGTTCATGGCCGGAAATATGGGAACCAGGTTCATCAATGTTTTTGAGCTTGTATATAACGACATCCCCAATGTGACGGTCTATCCGCAGGGAGAGATGCCCGCCACCGAAACGGGTATTCTTTTCCGGAACGGTATATACAACGTTGTCATGATCGTACTTCCGATAATGCTTATCGGTCTGATCATAGCAGTAGTGTGTGACCTGTTGCAGGTTAAGTGGAAACCAACCACAAAACCGCTTAAGCCAAAGCTTTCCAAGATCAATCCGCTCAAAGGGTTCAAGAGGATCTTTTCTCCAAATTCCCTTGTGGAGCTTCTCAAGTCGATCCTGAAGCTCGGACTGATAGCGGCGATATGTTATTCGTATATCAAGGACAGGTATTTCCTTTTATTCGATCTTTTTGATATGCCTCTTATGCAGGCTATAGCACTTATCGGGGATACGATATCGAATCTCGGGATAAGGGTTTCGGCGGTATATATCATCATTGCGGCATCCGATTTCGGTTATCAGAAGTGGAAATTCCACAAGGACATGATGATGTCCAAACAGGAAGTCAAGGATGAGTACAAGAACGCCGAAGGAGATCCCCAGGTAAAGGGCGCCATCAGAAGAAAGATGATGGAAGCTTCGAGAAGACGTATGATGCAGGAACTTCCCAAAGCGGATGTCGTCATCACCAACCCGACGCATTATGCGGTCGCAATCAAGTACGAACCGGCGCTCAGAGATGCACCTTACGTTCTTGCAAAGGGTGAAGGATACCTTGCCCAGAAGATCAAGGATGTTGCCAGAGAAAACAGTATAGAGATCGTTGAGAACAAACCTGTGGCAAGAATGCTCTACCACAATGTCGAGATCGGTGAAACGGTTCCTCCCGAGCTATATCAGGCGGTGGCCGAGATACTTGCGTTTGTATATCATCTGCAGGGTAAGATCTAAAATATGACGAAAGGAGGATGATATGTTTAAATCCATCGGCAAATTTGATGTATTTGTAGCGATGTATCTTGCCGTTGCGATAATTCTCTTTATCATCCCCATTCCAGCAGGTGTACTCGATGTTCTTCTTGCATTTAATATCTCGCTTGCAATGACCATCATGTTCGGAGCTCTCTTTTGCAAGGAAGTTCTGGATATGAGTTTCTTTCCCACACTGCTCCTGTTCACGACCCTGTTCAGGATATCGATGAACACTTCGTCCACGAGACTTATCCTTCGTGACGGCTATGCGGGAAACGTTGTCGCCACATTCGGTAATTTCGTAGGCGGCGGCGACCTGATCATCGGTGCGATCATTTTCGTAATACTTCTGATAATCCAGTTCATGGTCATCAACAAAGGTTCGGAACGTGTATCGGAAGTTACCGCAAGATTCACACTTGATGCGATGCCCGGAAAACAGATGGCGATCGATGCCGATCTCAATACCGGTGCGATAACCGATGAAGAGGCCAAGGAAAGACGAGAAAAGTTCCAGAAAGAATCCGCATTCTACGGTTCCATGGACGGTGCCGTTAAATACGTAAAGGGAGATGCCGTAGCGGGACTTCTTATCACGGGAGTTAACCTTGTCGGCGGTATCGCGCTCGCAGTGCTCAGAAGAGGAATGAGCGTATCCGATGCATTAAGCTCATTTGCGATACTCACCATCGGTGACGGACTTGTTTCCCAGATACCTTCACTGATGATATCTCTTTCAACCGGTATCCTTGTCACTAAGGGATCCTCCGACAAGGAACTCGGTGAGACGATAATCAAACAGCTTTTCGGACTTCCCAAGGTACTTTTTATCGTCGGCGGAATGATGACGATACTCGGTCTGTTCACGGATCTGAACACGATCCTTTTTGTCGGACTCGGTGTCATATTCATGTTCTCCGCAACAAGGGTAAGCAGAAAGCTTCAGACCGCAAGCATAGAGCTTGATGTGAGCAAGGAAGAGACGGAAGCGGAAGAGATCAGGCAGCCCGAGAATGTCAACTCGCTTCTGCAGGTCGATCCCATCGAACTTGAATTCGGTTACGGTATCATTCCGCTCGCGGATGTCAACCAGGGCGGTGACCTTCTTGACCGTGTCGTAATGATCAGAAGACAGATTGCTCTTGAACTCGGTACCGTTGTGCCCATAATCAGATTGAGGGACAACATTCAGCTCAATCCGAACCAGTACATAATCAAGATCAAGGGCATACAGATAAGTGAAGGCGAGATCCTTTTCGACCATTATATGGCGATGAATCCCGGCTATGTCCAGGAAGAGATCACCGGTATTCCGACCTTCGAGCCTTCGTTCCACCTGCCTGCGATATGGATCACCGAAGGTCAGCGTGAAAAGGCCGAGACACTCGGATATACCGTCGTCGATCCTCCTTCGATAATCGCGACACATCTGACCGAGATCATCAGGCAGCACATAGACGAACTGCTCACCAGACAGGATGTACAGAATCTTGTCAACAATGTAAAGGAAAACAATCCGAATCTTGTGGACGAGCTTGTGCCCAAGCTTCTCGGTCTCGGAGATATTCAGAAAGTTCTTCAGAATCTTCTCCGCGAAGGTGTTTCGATCAGAGACCTGCTTACGATACTTGAAACACTTGCAGATTTTGCTCCCACAACAAGGGATACGGATATACTTACCGAATATGTAAGACAGGCTCTAAAGAGAGCGATATCGGCGAGATACTTTGCACTGAATGATACAAACTCTGTCGTAACGCTCGATCCCAAGATCGAACAGGAGATAATGTCGGGAGTCAAACAGACGGAGAACGGATCGTTCATCAATATCGATCCCGCCCGCACTCACGAGATACTCGAATCCGTCGGACGCGAAGTCCAGAAGCTTGAGAATCTCGGCAAGAATCCCATAATAGTAACTTCACCCATCGTGAGGATCTATTTCAGAAAACTGACGGAGGATTACTATAAAGACCTGATCGTTGTTTCGTACAACGAGGTTGACTCAAGCGTCAATCTGACATCGGTCGGAATGGTTACCGCATAAAATGATAATCAAGAAATTTATCGGTAAAAATGAAGAAGAAGCTACCGCGCTTGCCAAGAAGGACTTGGGCGAGAACCTTGTGATCATGAATGTCCGCAAGGTCAAGGCCAAGCCTCCTTTTGCGTTTCTCAAGAGCAAGAGAGTAGAGGTTACCGCTGCCGTTGAGGAAGACGATCCCACCATGGAGCAGATCCGCAGGATCGCAAGGGCACAGGTCAGTGCACAGGAAAAAGCCAGGGCTTCGGCCGCTTCAGGAGATAAAAATACCGGTGCGTCAAAAACCTCATCCAATCCCGAACCCAAAACCTCAGCAGCTCCTTCGGTTCAGACTCAGGCTGCAGCAACCGATGACAAGAGCAGGGTGCTTGAAGAAAAGCTGGACAATCTTCAGAACATACTTGAGAAGAAATTAGGTCCCTCGGAAGAGGAAAAGGCTCCCAAAAAGCCCGAGCCCAAGCCCGCTCCCGTCCCCGAAAAGGAGCAGCCTGCAAAGACTTCGGAAGCAGAGCCCGACAGAGAGACCTCGAGATTTTTAAGACTTTTATATAACACTATGATCGACAATGACATCGATGAAAAGCTTGTCAACGAGCTTATCACCGGTGCCGGAGATATCAGCAAACCCGGAGCAAAGCTCGATCACTACTTAAGCGCCGTTTATCAGAAGATGATCCTTCGTTTCGGCAAAGCCGAAGGCATCGCCGATCCCGGCGCAAAGGGACCCGTTGTGATCTTTTTCATCGGACCTACGGGTGTCGGAAAGACCACGACCATTGCCAAGGTTGCAAGCTCTCTTTCCGTCAACAACAAAAAGAAGGTTGCCCTGCTTACCACTGATACCTACAGGATCGCGGCAGCCGATCAGCTCAGGACATATGCGAGCATTCTTGAGGTTCCTTTCAGAGTCATCTACTCTGAGGACGAACTCAGCATCGCATGTGATGATTTCAAGGATTGTGAATATATCCTTGTTGATACTGCCGGACATTCGCACAAGAGCGAGGAGCTTCTCATAAAACAGAAGAGCTTTATGGAATGCCTTCCCGAGACCGTGACGAAGCAGTGCTTCCTTGTGCTCAGTGCCACGACCAAATACAAGGATCTTAAGAAGATCGTTGATAACTACCGCAGCGTTTCCGATTTCCAGCTCATCTTTACAAAGCTTGATGAGACATCGACTCTCGGAAGCCTGTACAACATTACCTGCTATTCCGACAGCTCGATAGCGTTTGTGACATGCGGACAGAATGTTCCCGATGATATCGAGACCTTTAATGCTCAGAGGATCGTCAAGCAGCTTTTGGGAGGAGAGTAAGCTATGGACCAGGCCGAATCACTCCGTATCATAAAAGCATCGAGACAGGCTAGACCTCTTGCAAGGGTCATCACGGTCACGAGCGGAAAAGGCGGAGTAGGCAAATCGAATACTGCGATCAATCTTGCGATATGGCTTAAGAAACTCGGCAAGAGAGTGATCATCCTTGATGCCGATTTCGGACTTGCGAATATCGAGATAATGTTCGGTACCGTACCGAAGCATAATCTCTGCGACCTGATCTATCAGGGCAAGAACATCAAGGACATCATCACCTGGGGCCCCGGAGAAGTCGGATTCATTTCCGGAGGAAGCGGCATCGCGGGTATGTCCAATCTGAGCAACGACTATCTGAATTACATCATCCAGAATCTGTCGGAGCTCGATTCTATCGCAGACATAATCATCGTTGATACGGGTGCGGGAATATCGGATGCTGTTCTTGAATTTCTGGTTGCGAGCGGAGAGATACTTCTCATAACTACGCACGAACCCACGAGCATCACCGATTC